>JAOAUI010000183.1 GCA_030157685.1 Ferruginibacter sp.
TTTTTGGGAACATAGTAGCCAATACCGGCAATTTTGCTTCGTTGCATGCAATCGTAAGTTTAGAACAGGCAATTTACAAAATAAGATATGATTTGCAACTGTTTCAAACGCAACTAAAAAAAGTGCTTAATTCAATTTAGTCATGTTGCGCAAACAAAAGTCATCATCCACCAGGGGGTGTACACGGGTTTTGTAGTGTACTTCAACCGACTTGCGCAGATCTGTCGTGTTACGGATCATCTTGGCAGTAAAACTTTCTGCCAGTGGCAGCAGCGAAAGTTTATCATCTTTCAGCTTCAGCTCTGCTATATACACTCTGGAATTTATGGTGATATTAAAAAACTGCCGGTCGTCAACAATGCTAATAAAAGCGGTGCCGGTTAAAGAGTCGGAAATTAACACACGGTATGGCCGCAGTTCATCCAGGCTGCCTGTAATTGAAATATTGTATTCGGTTTCTGTTCTTTTTGAAAGGGTAAGATAAACATCTTCTTCACGGGAGTTGCGGGTTTTTTTAATAGCTGCAACCCATTTGCCCAGCAGGGCATCTTGTACATTCATACCAGATGTTTCATCTAAATAATAAGCAGAACTGTACGGGCAGGAACAGAGCGTGACGCATAAAAAAAACAGTAACGATATTTCGAAAAGTTTTTTCATTTGGCTAAAAATAATCCGGGAAGTTTACAAATGCAATAGTAAAACCCCTTAATAATTATTATGTAATACCAGCTAATGATTCCCTTTTACGTTTTCCTGCTGCCTGCCGCAATTACCGGCTATTGCTCCGAAAATTTTTCTGTGTTGTTTTCCTGTATATTGTTGGTAAGATTATCTGATAAGAAGGCGTTGTTACAATTATCTCCATCGCAACAGGGCAGGGCATTGGTTTTGCATACCGGGCATTGATAATGACCATGCACAAAAACCAAATGAATATTGCTGCCGCAGAAAAGGCATTTTACTTCCATGGGTTATTTTTTAAACAGTAAACCAAGCCAGCTGCCGGCTTCCATTAACCAGGCTATACCCAAATGTACGATTAAACCGCCCCAGATACTTTGGGTGTTATAACTGATGATTCCTAAAAGCAAACCACCCCAGAAACTGCTGATGGCTTCGCCGAATGGTTTACCAAAATGGATGGTACAATAAAAACAGGCTACCGGCACAATGCAGTGAGGGCCGCAAATTTTAAGCAGCGATAAAATTAAAAAGCCACGAAAGAAAAATTCAATACTAACAAAATCAAATCCATAACAGAGTTCGTAAAAAATATAATGCCATTTTTTTGTGGGCAGATCAAGTTGCTCAATAAACCTTGCCTTGGGATACATTTGCAAAAAATCTTTTTGTGTACTTGCCAGTGCAATCAGCGGTATCATGATGAGTAGCATGATCAGGTATGGCTTAACATCTTTTAAAGCAGCGGTGCCATAAAAAGGCTGATTGCCCCTGTCTTTTATCCACCAGATGATAAATACCGGTATCAACACGGCAAATACCCTTACCACCCAGTTTAAACAACGTGTCCAGAATATTTGTGCATCGCCGGTCCAGATTTTATTAATGATCTGGTGATGAAAATCAAAATTAATTCTGAAGGAAAAAAAAGCCGGTGCAAGTAAAAGAATTATCCAGAACCAGTAGTTACGGTAGTAATGGCAATCTTTATAAAAAAACAGTTGCAGAAAAAAAGCTGTAGCAAAGGGAATAAGATATAAAAGATAGTATCCGAAAAATTTACTCCATCTGGTATTACCACTTGCAGTAAAACGTATTTCCAGCCTATGCCAGTAATTTAAATAGATATAAATACCCAGCAGCAATAAAACAACCAAAAAATAAGACAGCTTAAATTCTTTTTGATAGAATTCCTGCAGGTATTTAAAAATGGCTGACAAATAATTAAACTTTATCCGGATTGTTTAGTGTACTCCAAAGCAAGTCTTTTAATTCAGACAGTCCCTGGCCGGTTACCGACGAAATAAAAACATGCGGAATCTTTTTCGGCAATTCTTTTTCAATAGCTGCTTTTAATTCATCATCCAGCATGTCGCTTTTGCTGATAGCGATGACAAAATCTTTCTGCAGCATTTCGGGATTGTACTGCTCCAGTTCGTTGTGCAAAATTTCAAACTCTTCTTTGTGATCTTTACTGTCGGCAGGGATTAAAAAAAGTAAAATGGAATTACGTTCAATATGCCTTAAAAACCGGTGCCCAAGGCCTTTTCCTTCGGCGGCGCCTTCAATAATACCGGGCAGATCGGCAATGCAAAAACTTTTTCCATCACGGTATTCAACCATACCCAGTTGCGGTACTAAAGTAGTAAAAGCATAGTCGGCAATTTTGGGTTTGGCTGCAGTAATGCTGCTTAGTAAGGTTGATTTTCCTGCGTTGGGGAAACCCACCAAACCAACATCGGCCAGCACCTTCAGCTCTAAAACTTTAATACCTTCAGAGCCGGATTCACCGGGTTGTGCATACTCGGGTGTTTGATTGGTAGCTGTTTTAAAATTACTGTTGCCCAGACCACCGCGGCCGCCTTTTACTAAAATAATTTCCTGCCCGTCTTCCAATATTTCTGCTTCTATTTCTCCTGTTTCTTCATTGCGGGCAATGGTGCCCAGCGGCACTTCAATAATTATATCTTTTCCGGTTTTACCGCTTGAGTTGTTTTTGCTTCCGTTTTCACCATCTTCGGCCAAAACATTTTTATAATAGCGAAGATGTAAAAGAGTCCACAATTGTGTGTTTCCTTTTAAAATGATGTGTGCGCCACGGCCACCATCACCGCCATCGGGACCGCCCAATGCAGTTAATTTATTACGCATAAAATGCTTGCTACCGGCGCCGCCATGGCCGCTGCGGCAAAATATCTTGATCTGGTCTACAAAATTTGATTTTTCCATTATTGGCGCAAAGGTCTGTAAAATTTAAGGATTAGAGCCTGTTAACTTGTTTTTAGCTTTATGTATGAAAATTAACTTTTAAATCATCTTACATTTGCATCAGTTACAATAAAATTAAAAAGATGATCAAATTTATTTTAATACCCCTTACAATCATGTTGAGCTGCGGTTCAACAAAGACCAACCAATCTGCAGACAATACGGATTCTATAGTAGTGAACAATACAAAAAATGCAATTGGTAAGGATTCGTTGGCTGAGAAATTAGCAGGGAAAACAGTCCCTGATTTTGCAGCTCTGCCAACCTGTATTAAAAACAAGATTGATTCTTTTAAACTGAAAGAAGCACATGAAAAGCCACAGCGTGTGCTTGAATATATATACAAAAGCAAAAAAGTTTATTACGTGGTAATGCCCTGCTGCGATTTTTATAACGAGGTGTATGATGATAAATGTAATTTCCTGGGCGCACCCGATGGTGGCTTTACCGGAAAGGGAGATGGTAAAATACCTGATTTTTTTGAAGAGGCTAAGAGTGAAAAATTGGTGTGGGGAACGCCGAAATAATTATTTTTTTTCGTTCCAGGTTTTATAATTGGCTGATTGTGATTGCCTGTTTTCAGGAACTGTTCTCAATGGTTCACATGCGGCCCAGCCTTCAAACATATCTTTTGGTAATTGCTGATATAGTTTAGTGCCTTCAGTTTTCCAGTTGATCATCTCATCAGTTACTTCTTTTATTTTCTTTGCCGGGTTACCTACTATCAAACTTCTGTTTTCAAAAATCTCATCTGCTTTAATAAAACTTAAAGCGCCCACAATACATTCATCTCCTAAGATTACATTATCCATAATAACTGCATTCATACCAACCAAACAATTGCTTCCAATGGTTGCGCCATGTATGACAGCGCCATGGCCAATATGAGCACCTGCTTTTAAAACAACGGTTACTCCGGGAAACATATGAATGGTACAATTCTCCTGCACATTGCAACCATCTTCAATAATGATCTGTCCCCAATCGCCACGTAAGGCAGCACCAGGGCCGATGTAACAATCTTTGCCAATAATTACATTGCCGGTAACTGCAGCCTGCGGATGAATGAATGAAGTTTCATGTATTACAGGTTTGTAACCCTGGAATTCGTAGATCATACAAGTGTTTTGTTTGTGCGGAAACAGGTTCCTTTAAAGAGTGCGACAATATGATCTCTTTGGTTTGTGACAGTGATGTGATAAAGCCCGGTAGATTTTCCGTTGTGTAGTTCTTTTGCTTCGGCTGTTAATACATCTCCCACATGCACAGGTTTTGTGAAGTTGATTGAGGTATCCAATGCAACGGATAAATTGTTTCGGTTGTTGCAGGCAAATGCAAAAGCGCTGTCGGATAAAGAGAAGGCAATACCACCATGTACAATGCCAAAACCATTGATCATTTCTTCACGAACGGTCATTTTTATTTTACTATAGCCATCTTTTATTTCCAGTACCTCTATCCCCAGCCACCGGCTAAATAGATCATGTTCCATCATATGGGTTACAACTTCTTGAGATGTTGGCATTTGTTGATTAGTTGACAAAGTTGAAAAGGTTGATAAAGTTAATAAAGGAGGAAAAGTACCAAACTATTTGATATTCTTTTCTAAATAATTTATGTATCCATTTAATATTCTTTCTTCTTCATCAATCTTATTTCTATAGTATGCAAGATGTTCATTTGTAATGTAGCCACAGTCAAACGCATCAATGAAATGATTCAGGGTTTCGCTTAATGAGCCTCTTGCAATTATACAAAATCTCATTCTATCAGGAAACGTACGCCTGCCATGACCTTCAGCTATTTGGGTTGTAACAGAACGTGAACTTCTTATTATTTGGTCAGTAAGCCTGAATTTTTCTTCTGCGGGAAAAGACTTTACTGTTTCAAAGACTTCATTTTTCAATATTCTGCCTTTTTTCCAAACTTCTAAGTCTTCAAA
>JAOAUI010000184.1:0-7048 GCA_030157685.1 Ferruginibacter sp.
TGGATACACCCATTCCTTTTAATGTAGAACTGGAGAAAAATTTTATGGCTTACAGCAGGCTGGATGAATATGTAGAAAAATTGATGGCATACTGATGGTAGAATAGTTGTTTTGTAAAAAAGAAAATATATTTTCACATAACAAAATTGTTTTCTTAAACCAAAACTACAACCATGTCCACTTCTGCAATTCTACTTATCATTTTCGGCGTCGGAATATTTATACTTATTGCCGGCTTTATCAAAATTTATAATGAGCTTACCAAAGAACGCATTCTTACCCAGGAAGGTGCCAGCGGCGTTGGTACCTGTTTGCAGCAGCGGAATGATCTGATACCAAACCTGGTTGAAACCGTAAAAGGTTATGCCGGCCACGAAAATCAGACCCTTATAGAAGTGATAAAATGGCGTAACCAAAGCGCAGGCGCCACAACAGTGGAAGATCAAAACACAGCGTCTGCAGGATTGAAACAGGCGCTTATGAATATGCTGTCTATTACAGAATCTTATCCCGAACTGAAGGCCGATACCCAGTTTCAGGAACTGATGGGAAAATTGGCGGAGCTTGAAGAGAAAATCAATGATGCCCGCCGCTACTATAATGGTACCGTACGGGAATACAATCAAAGCCTTGCAGTTTTTCCTAAAAATATTGTGGGCAACAGCTTTGGTTTTAAACCGGCTGTTTTCTTTGCCGAAGATGCCGAAGCCAAAGTGGCTCCCAAAGTAAAGTTTTAAGAAACATATTTGGCTGGCTGTTTTTAATTTTTATAACCGGAAAATTATATGCGGAAAATTATCACCCTGCTTATTTTTCTTTTTATTGTTTTTTTTGCAGATGCACAGAAAGCAAAAACGCCTGCTTATTATTTTACCAGAACCAGCGAATATTATTTAACCGATGCCGAAGTAGATTCTTTGTTTTATGATGAAGCAACAGCTTTTTTAAAAGAACAAAGCATTCCGGAGTCAATGGTTCAGGCAGCATACCCAACTATCAAGAGCATGCTGCTGTCTGTGAGCAAACAAAATATCACACAGGCATTTACAGTACTGGAAAGTCAGCAAAAAATAAAACCGGTTGATAAGAGCCTGTCAAAGTATTACAGCAACAAGCGGTTGTATATTGAAGATATTCAGGTGCAGATACGCAAAACTTTTTCAGCAAGTAAATCACTTTCCAAATACACATCACTAAACAACAGCGACCGGATTACCAGCTTTAACAGCACGGTACGCATTGGTACCAATGGTAAGCTGCTGGTGCAGGAAGAGATAAGTATACACAATGGCAATGGAGAAACAAATTCGGTTTATGCCAACGATGGTGCATCGGAAGATGTTTCTGTAAACAACGAGATCAAAAGAGGAATTGTAAGGGCTTTTCCGCTTTACTACATTAATAAGTATAAACTTTTTCAGAACACAACCTTTAAACTGAAAGAAGTGTTGCGTGATGGTAAAACAGAAAACTATCATACCGAAAAACACGAGAATGGTATTTTGGTTTACACCGGAAGCCGGGATGTTTTTTTAGATAAAGGAGAGTTTACTTACAGCATTACCTACGAAACTGATCATCAGCTAAAATCATTAAAAGATTTTGATGAACTGTATTGGAATGTTACCGGCAACGGCTGGTCATTTAAAATAGATTCGGCAAGTTGTACAGTTATTTTACCAAAAGGAGCGTTGCCTTTATCTAATAAATGTTACACCGGTCCGCAGGGGGCTACGTTTGAAAATTGCAACTTTACTACAACTACTGAAGGCGACAGTACCATCATTGTTTTTAAAACAACAGCTTCATTACCGCCTTATAATGGCTTTACCATTGCCACATCATGGCCCAAGGGTTTTGTGCAAAATCAAACTTCGCTTTGGCAAACCATAAAATATTACGTTTGGAATAATAAAAGCGTTTTCTTTTTACCCATCGCTGCATTATTTTCAGCCATCTTCTGTTTTATTTTTTGGTTTCGTTATGGCCGTGACCCGGAGAAAGGAACGGTATACCCTTTGTTTGAACCGCCATCCGGCTTTGGTCCGGCAGCATTGGGATATATCTATAACCAGAAATTCAGCAATCAATTAACAGCAGCAACCATTGTGGATGCTGCTGTTCGGAATAAAATAAAAATTGATGTTGAACGGGACGGGCTTATTTTTAAACACAACGAATACATCATCAGCCAAAGTAAATTACCTGCAAAGCAACCGGTAAGTAAGTATGAAGATTTCTGGAGTGATATAGAAGACCTTATTGGCAGCCGGATTGAAAAAGGAAAATACAACAAAGACCTTGGCGACCTGAACAAAACCGTGCAGACTTACTGCGAAGACAATTATAAAAGTAAAGACGGATTTGCAAAAACCAACAAAGGTTTTTTTGCATTGAACAATAAGTATACAACACTTCCTGTTTTGATTTGTATGGTTGCAGCAGGCTGGGGCTTTTTTGGCGGCCTGGTACAAGCATTGAGAATGTCAAACTTCTGGCAGATAGCCTATTTTATTGCTGGTATCATTCTTTGTGTGATTGTGCTTAAAATATTTTCGAAACTTTTAAGAGCATACAGCCCGGAGGGGCAGCAGCTGGTTGATAAGATTGAAGGCTTCCACATGTTTCTATCCACAGCCGATGAAAACCGGTTTAATATGATGAGCCCGCCCAAAAAATCGCTGGAGCTGTACGAAAAATATTTACCCTTTGCCATTGCACTTGGTTGCGAAAATGAATGGGGACAAAAATTTGAAGAGATCATTAACACAGCTGCTGTTGGTGGTTCTGTGGGGGCATCTGCATTTTCACAGAGTTTCAGCAGGGATAGCCATAATTTCAGTTCTTCTTTTGCTTCATCTTTCAGCGGTGCAATTTCATCAGCCAGTTCGCCTCCTTCAAGTTCGGGTGGTGGCGGTTCTTCTTTTGGTGGTGGCAGCAGCGGAGGTGGTGGAGGCGGTGGTGGAGGCGGTGGCTGGTAATACTTTTTTAATTTTAAAATAAAGACAACATGTTTACAGAAACTTCTTTTGATGTATGGTTTGCCGAAGTAAAAACTGAATTTACCAAAGCCGGACTTACATTACCGGATGACATTGAAATGATGGAGCTTGCCCATATGGAATGTATGGAAGAAAAAAAATCTGTTGCGGATTTTGTTGCAGAAGCAAAAGCAGAACAAAACGGCTAACAGTTAAAGCATCAGTATGAAAAAATATTTTTTATTCATTGCAGTCATTACCATTTTTATTTCCTGCAAACAATCGGCAGACAAATCAAATGCATCAGCTGTGTTGTACGATTCTGCTTATGTGCCGGCAGTTTTTGCTGATACCAACCGGGTAGAAAAAATTAAAGCAGCTTTTGCTGTAATAGACAGCCTGTATAAAAAATATGCCACCGACAATCATTTTCCGGCAATATCATTTGGTATTGTGGTAGATGGGCGGCTGTTGTATAAAAACAGTTATGGTTATACCGATGTTGAAAAGAAAATTCCGGCAACAACTTCTTCACTTTTTCGCATTGCAAGCATGAGTAAAAGTTTTACCTGTATGGCCATGCTAAAACTGCGTGATGAAGGGAAACTGAATTTAGATGATCCGGCTTATTTGTATATCCCTGAATTAAAAAACTTAAAATACCCAACAGCCGATGCACCGGTAATTACCATCCGGCATTTGATGACGCATAGTGCCGGTTTTCCCGAAGATAATCCCTGGGGCGACAGGCAACTTGCTGATAATGATAAAGACCTCCTTGATTTTATTGGCAAACAAATTTCTTTCTCCAACCCGCCCGGTATTGCTTATGAATACAGCAATCTTGGGTTCGCCCTGCAGGGAAAGATCATCAGCAAGGTTTCCGGCATGCGCTACCAGGATTATATCAAAAAAAATATTTTGGAACCATTAGGCATGAAAACAACCACCTACGAATTTGGTGATGTGGCAACTGATAAACTGGCGCATGGTTACCGTTGGTTAAATGAAAAGTGGAACGAAGAAATTTTACTGCACGATACCAAAGACGGCAGCTGGGGCGCCATGGGCGCCATGATCAGTTCCATTGATGAGTTTGCAAATTATATGGCTTTTCACATGAGTGCATGGCCGCCCAATAATGCAAAAGATGGTGGCCCGATAAAAAGAAGTTCGGTAAGGGAAATGCATCATCCCTGGCGGATGAATGCATTTAATGCAAATTTTATTTTCCCTGATGGAAGAACCTGTGCAACTACAACAGCCTATTGCTATGGTTTAGGTTGGATGAAAGATTGCGATGGAAGAACATATATCTCTCACAGCGGCGGCCTGCCCGGCTTTGGCAGCCAGTGGCGCATTATGCCCGATTACGGCATTGGTGTAATGGCTTTTGCCAACCGTACTTATGCGCCCATGGGTGTGATAAACCTGCGGGTGCTGGATACCTTAATTAAAATAGCTGGGCTGCAACCCAGGCAAATCGTGCCATCAAAAATTTTAGAGCAACGCAAAAATGAATTGCTGAAAATTTTGCCCAACTGGAATAATGCAGAGCAAAGCGGCATCTTTGCCGAAAACTTTTTTCCTGATTACCCGATTGATAGTTTAAAGAAAGAAGCCAGAAATTTATACAGCAAAGCTGGAAAAATAATTACTATTAAAGCAACAAAACCTGAGAACCAGTTGCGTGGAAGCTTTATTATTGAAGGCGAGAAAATAAATATGGAAGTGTACTTTACGCTGTCGCCTGAGAACCCTGCGTTGATACAGGAGTATCATATAAAGGAACTGCCAAAGCTATAATTTTTTACCGCAGAGACGGGGAGGTGCAGAGTTATATGTAATGTTATTTTTTTTCTCTGCACCTTTACGCCTCGGCGATTTGTTTTTTATTCCCCCGGATGATATTTCCTTTCCACATGCTTCAGCACATCTTCTTTATAAAACAACACATCTTTAAATTGCCCTTTACTATACATCAACCCCTGGTCAAAAAAATGTTTTGAATTTGTATTACCGCTTACGCCACCTGCCAATAAAGATTTTGCTTTTACTTTCTTTCCAAACTCAACAGCACAAACAAAACTGTTACCATGATAGCCATATCGTTTTTTAGTACCCGGAAAAGCTTTGCTGCTGTAGGATGGTAACATACCCCAGGTTGCAGATGCAAAGCCAACAGGCATGCTTGGCTTGCTGTCATCAAACTTATATTCAATTTCGTTGGAGATGCGTTGAAAGCGGTTTATTTCTCCCCAGGTAACCTGCCATTTGCCAAAATTGTTTTTCAACTCTTTAATTACAGCCAGCATGGGTTTAACCAGTTCATCAGTGGTTGCATTTACAGCAAAATATTTTGCTATTTCAACCTGGTCGCCTTTGTCTTTTATTTTACCCAACAGCGGTAAAAGTTTTTCGCCCCAGGTAATAGCAAGTGTGGTAGCAACAGAATTTTCTGTACTGCGATAATTCCATTTTTTTAAAACAGCCATTACATCTTTTAGTTGCAGGTAAGCTGTATCAGTTTTAAGCATTTTTTTCTCATACACATTTATTAATGCAGGCAATAAAATTTCGAAAGCAGTCAGGCGAGTATCATAACCGGCTTTTATTACTTTATCAAGATTGTATTTTTTTTCTTCGTCCAATACCCTCACAGCATTAATGCCCCGGAAGTTTTCTTCATCGGGTGCCAGGTAAGTTGCATAGTCTGCTTTCTTCGGACTGTATTTACCGGCAACAGTAAACGGCGTAGAGTTACAATTTTGCAACCAACCGTTTTGCGGATTGTAAATATGTACACTTTCATCTACCGTATGATAGCCCTGCCATGCTGTGGCCGAAGTGCTTCCATCAACGGGTTTGCTCCAGTCGTATTTAGGATCACGCCTGGGTAAAAAATTACCATGCCAGTAAGCAATATTTCCTTCTGCATCGGCATACACGGTATTGTTGCTGGGATTAGCGCCCATGTCCATTGTTTTTTTAAAGTCGTCGAAACTTTGAGCTTTGGTACGCAACCAGCTTTGTAAAAATCCTTTTGTATCGCGGTTGTTGTGCCGCAGGCTTACATACTTTCCATCACGCTTTGCCATAATGGGGCCATGGTGGGTAAACAATGCATTAAAAGTTTTTGTTTCAAAACCATTTGAAGTTTTATATTTAATGTAGATGGTTTTATTGCTTACCGATCTTTCGCCTCCATCAAATTCGTAAAACAAACCATTGTATCTTTTGGTAAGCGTTACCAGATAAGCGTCTGAAATATCTGCCTTGCTTGAAGTGTGCATCCACCCACAATGCTCATTAAAACCCTGGTAAATAAACGGCTGTCCCCAGGTAACAGCGCCATAAACATTTAACCCTTCTTCACTTACCATATGTACCTCGGGCCTGAAATAAAATGTTACATGCGGGTTGATGTATAAAATAGCTTTTCCGCTTTCAGTGATTTTGGGGGCAAAAGCAAATCCGTTGGAACCTGTTGGGTCTTCTTCCCTGGTTTCTCTTTTGGTAAAAGCTTCATCGCTGCCGGAATAAAAGTTTTTTAATTCTTCAACAGAAATGCCACCGGTGCTGATGGCGCCAATGCTTCCATCGGTCCAAAGCAATGGATACCATGGCTGAAAATGATTGAGTAATAGCGGTTTTACTTTTTGATTTTTGTACAGAAAATAATTAACGCCATCGGCAAAAGCGGTTAAAATTTTCTTTAGTGTGTCGTTGGCGTTGTTATAATCTTTTATTGCATCAGCACTGTCAATTACCATCCGTATCAGCAGATCATTGTAAATATCTTTCTCGCCATTTACTTCGGCCAGGCGGCCCAGTTTTTCAATATAGTTCATCTCCACTCTTCTGAAATCGTCTTCGCATTGTGCGTACAGTAAACCAAACACGGCATCGGCATCTGTTTTGCCATACACATGCGGTATGCCATAATTATCACGAATGATGGTGATATCCGCTGCCTGTTTTTTCCAGGTATCAATTTCCTCTTTTGAAAAAAAATTTTGTGCAGTTAATTGCAGCGGAAATAAGAAGATAAGAAAAAGGTATTTCAT
>JAOAUI010000184.1:7148-21089 GCA_030157685.1 Ferruginibacter sp.
ATTTCATATTTTACTTTTTGTCAGGTTCGTTGGCTTTAAATACTCTAAGGAAATTTTCGCCCAATATTTTGCGGATATCTTTTTTACTGTAGCCTCTTGCCAAAAGTTCTTTGGTAATAAGCGGCATTGTCGTCACGTCATCCAATTGTTGTGGTAAAGAGTTCACGCCATCAAAATCGCTGCCAAGGCCAACATGGTCTACGCCAATCAGTTTTACAATATAATCCAAATGGTCAATCAGTAAAGAAAGCGGCGGCCGCAGCGACTTTACTTCTTCGGCATATTTTGTAAATAAAAATACATCGGCAAAATAAGGTTCGGGGTTTTGTTTTAGTAAAGAATCACGCTCTGCTTTATGATTATTATTGAAGAGGTCGGTACGTCTGTCGAAACTGCTGTCAATAAAACCACTATAAAAATTAAGATGAATTACGCCGCCGTTCTTGCCAACAGCTTTTATCTGGTCGTCTTTTAAATTGCGCCTGTGCGGACAAAGGTTGTACACACAACTGTGTGATACAAGTACCGGTTTTGTTGTTACATTGATGGCATCCCAAAATGTCTGTTCGCCAACATGGCTCAGGTCAACCAACATGCCCAGCTCATTCATCTGTTTTATAACCTGCTTGCCGAAATCGGTAAGTCCTTTATGTTTTAGTGAATCTGCTCTGGTGGTTTCATCTAAAGCTGATGTTGCCCAAGGGGTAGAGTTGTTCCAGGTAATGGTCATGTAGCGAACGCCCCGGTTATACAATGCATCTAATTTGTTAAGATCATTTTCTATCATGTGGCCGCCTTCTACACCAAATAATACAGCCAGTTTTTTTTGTGCTACAGCATTTTTAATATCGGCTGCAGTAAAAGCCTGTATCATTTTGTCAGGGTTTCTGTTGGTCCAGGCAAGTACGGTGTCAATTTCGCGATTGGCCCAGGCGTATGGGTTTTGTTTATTGCCATCGCACCAGATAGAAAAAAACTGTGCATCCACACCGCCGGCAGCCATACGTTGCAAATCGGAATGTGTTTTTGTTTGCAGGTTTTCATCAAAAGAAACTCCTTTTTCAATGGCAGTGGAAGGAATGTCATTATGCGTATCTACAACAATAGAATTAAAGTGGAGTTTTTTGTAGGCTTGTGCAGATGTTATAAGCGGCACAAAATATAAAAGGCAGGCGATGGTTGTTTTGATCATGATTTATATTTTGTGTTGTTTAATAAAAGCCTAATCAGTTTTTCCTTTATCACCCACAAACCATTGCTCTTTGTTTTTAAACAAAACATTGAATGTGGTTAGCGATCCATAGCAACGGGTAATGTATTGCTGTATGTTCACTTTTTCTTCGTCGGTAAGTTGTTTGTGGCTGTTGATGTTTTGTTCCAGCACACGAAGCCTGTCACGCAGCATTACAATTTTGTGAAAAAAATCATCAATAGGAATTTCTTTTGGTTTTAAAGATTTGTCGGCAGTTTGTAAACTCATGGTGCCGCCAATCCATTTATCGCCAATGGGTACAATTTCGGTAACATCGCTCCACTGCCGTAAAATTTTTAATAAAGATCTTTCAACTTCAGAAACAGTCTCTACTTCTGTGGTTACATTTTCTGCAATGATCTCATCTAAGTGCGTATCTGTTTTGTCTATTTCTTTAATGCCATGATGGATAAAGGAAATAAGATAGGTAGCGTATTTAACACCCACAATTACGCCCGGCCCGTATTGGGTGTGCTGCAGCCTGGTACCAATACCAAGCGTTAATTGATTCTCTTCCATAAATTAATTTTCTTTTTTTGCCGCTGAGTTTTCTTTTTTTAATAACTCAATTCTAAAAGCGTACGACGAATTTAAGATGTATTTATTGAAAGTAACTTCATCTGCTGTACTGGCAAATTCGTAGGTGGGTAAATATCTTACCATAAAGGTATCCAGCTCGGCACCCTGTAACTGGGTAATGCGGCGAACAAAATTTTTGTTGAAACGGTAACTTACAAAATAATCCTGCTCCTGCTGTTCAAGTCTTGCCTGGAAAGCTTTTAACCGTTTGTTTCTTTTAAAGCGAAACATGTTGATGATCTCATTTACATCAGCACCTACAGCGCCGCCGGGCGATATGCTGGTGCGTATGGTTGGGTTCCGGTAATTATAGGCATCGGCATAGGTTTGCCGGTTTTCCATAGAGTCTTCCCGGTAACTGCGGGCAAATACCACCACCTCTTTTAAAACACGATATCCGCTTTTTACAGTTACTCCCAGGGAAAGATCAAACTGCATAAGATTGCGAATTTCTTTTACAGCAAATTTTTGAGTGGGCTTATTTTGATAGATAAATGTCAGGGAGTCTTTTTCAGTTACAGCAATTTTGTACCTGCCCATAGAGTCTGTAAGGGTATATTTTCCGCTGGTGCTTTCTACCCGTACATTTTCAACATAGTTTCTTTTGGACGAATCGAACACGGTGCCGGTAACTGTTAACTGGGCATGCAACTGATTGGTTACAACAATAAAAAAAAGCAGCAGTAAATGTATTTTCAAAAATAATTGCAACAGGCAGAAAAATTAGTGGGTAAAAGTACAGGAACAAATTAAAACAATTTTTGCAGCCGCTGTGTTTTAACTGCGATTTTGCTTTTCTACAACGGATGCAATCACGGCAGGATAGTTTGCATGTTCTAAAAGATGAATTTTTTGTGCAAGGGTTTCGGCGGTATCCTGTTGAGCCACTTCGCATTTTGCCTGGAATATGATTTCTCCGTGGTCGTACAATTCATCTACAAAATGAATAGTAATACCGCTTTCATTTTCTCCGGCAGCAATAACAGCTTCATGTACTTTACTGCCATACATGCCTTTGCCGCCATATTTGGGTAATAATGCCGGATGTATATTTATTATCTTTTTGGGATATACAGTAATTAAGGCAGCGGGCATTTTCCATAAAAAACCGGCAAGCACTATAAAATCAATCTGGTGTTTCTTTAGTTCGGGTAAATAGTTATCGCCGTTAAAAAACCTTTCTTTTTCTATTAATAAAGTAGGGATACCAGCTTTCTCTGCAATTTGCAACACACCGGCACCAGGTTTATTACAAACTATTAATGCTACCTCATATGTTGCTTTATTCGCTTCGATCTTCGCTTCACCCTTTTCTTGAAGGAGAAGGGATGAGGTTTTTATTATTTGCTGTGCATTTGAACCGGCTCCACTTGCAAAAATGGCTATATTCATTTTGTTATGGTTGTTTTTGCTTCTGCCACTCATCTTACTCCATACTTTTATAAGGTACCTTTTAAAAAAAGCGAACTGCCCCAGCGGAATACTGATTAATAAAACGCAAAGAGGCCAAAGCAGGGTTATCAATAATATGTATAGCACAAACCATAAAACGTTCTTTTCTAAATTGGTAAACAGTAAGATTTTTCTTCCGGCATAACCACAAAGGCTTCCACCCAACGCAAAAGTTGTTATAATCAGCACCAGGTTTAGCCCGTTTACATTCCATCTTTGCTGTAGCTTTTTTAACATTGGGCAAATGTGGGTTAAAAATTTGTGATTTTGCAGACTTGTACCAAAAAAAATGAACAGGCAAAAACTACTTACAAATACATGACAATTACTAAGCAGGTATTTATCCAATTTGCTGAAAACCACGCTGGATAAGGAAAAAAAAAATTCTAAAATGTTGATATATTGTCAGCATCCTGCCTTATTTTTGCTGCCGAATCAGGATATTTTTCCACATTAGCCCCGATATAACTGTATGAGTCGCTATAGAAAAATCTTTAACAGAATATTTACAAGTATTTTTTTAGTTGTTTTACTGTCTATTAATAACCAATCTTTAGCTGCTGATGGCGCTGCTTTGTTTAAAGCAAATTGTGCCAGCTGCCATAAAATTGATAAGGATTTTACCGGCCCGGCTTTAAAGGGCTGGAAGGACAGGGTGCCTGCAGGGGACTGGATTTATAAGTGGATTGGTAACCCCGGCGCTCAAACCGACCCATATTCAACAACACTCAAGGCAAAATGGAAGCCAGTTGTTATGACTAAGTTTGACAATTTAAAAAAGGATGAGGTTGATGCAATATTAAAATATGTTGATGACTGGGCTCCACCCACTCCCACTGCGGTTCCCGGCGGTGAACCAGCAACTGACAATTCTCTTCTTTTTGGAATTTTAACCCTTGTTCTTGCACTTATCGCTTTCATATTATTACAGGTTAACAGCAACCTGCGCAAATTATCAGATGAAAAAGAAGGCGTACTGCGCCCTGAGCCTGTACCGGCTTACAAAAACAAAACTTATTTAATGGCTGGCATCTTACTGTTATTTGCCGTAGGTGGTTATTATACTATTAATGGCGCAATAGGTATGGGCCGTATGCAGAATTACCAGCCTGAACAACCTATATTTTACTCTCACCAGGTACACGCCGGCACCAACCAGATCAGCTGTTTGTATTGCCATGGCGGTGCACAGGATAGTAAGCAGGCAAGCATTCCATCAGTTAATACCTGTATGAACTGCCATAAATCTATCAATAAATACGAAGGGCCCGATAAATTGGTAAGAGAAGACGGAACCGCAGTTGACGGAACTGCCGAAATACAAAAATTATATGCTTACGCCGGTTGGAACGAAGCAACCAAAACGTATAATGCTGATAAAAATAACGATGGTAATCCCGACGGGGCAAAACCAATTGAGTGGGTTAAAGTTCACAACCTGCCCGACCACGTTTATTTTAACCACAGCCAGCACGTAAAAGTAGGTAAACAGCAATGCCAGACCTGCCATGGTAACATACAGCAAATGCCCGAAGTTTACCAGTTCAGTACCCTGAGCATGGGCTGGTGCATAAACTGCCACAGAGATACCAAGGTTGATTTTTACGATAAAGAAAATAAAACAGGCAACAAATATTACAGTATTTACGAGAAATTCCACAAGGACTTAAAGAGCGGAAAAATGGACAGTGTTACTGTAGAAAAGATTGGTGGAACGGAATGTCAGAAATGTCATTATTAAACAGTTCGCAGTCGGCAACAGGCAGTCTGCAACATTAAATTTCAAATTGTACAACGAATAGGTTGTTGACTGTCAACTGTCAACCGCCAACTGTCAACTGAACAAAATATGAGTAAGAAAAAGTACTGGCAAAGTTTTGGAGAACTGAATCAAACAGAAAGTTTTCAGGAATCAACCAAAAACGAGTTTAACGAAGAGCTGCTTCCTTTAGCAGATCTTGATGATAAAGGTATTTTAGATGCCAAAACTCCACGCAGGGATTTCCTCAAATACCTGGGCTTTAGTACAGCTGCAGCCGCAGTTGCCGCAAGTTGCGAAGTACCGGTACGTAAGGCTGTTCCTTTCTTAAACAAGCCGCAAAGTGTTATACCGGGCGTTGCCAATTATTATGCTTCTACCTATGTTAATGGTGGCGATACCATTTCGGTGGTTGTAAAACAAAGAGACGGCAGGCCTATTAAGATCGAAGGAAACGAATTATCAACCATCACCAATGGTGGTACCACTGCACAGGCACAGGCTTCTGTATTGGATCTGTATGATAACACCCGGCTTCGTTACCCCATGCAAAAAGACGGCAAAGGATTTAAAGAAGTTACCGGATTTGATGCATTTGATAAAATGGTTGAAGCTGCTGTTGCGGGCAAAACATTTGCACTACTTACTTCAACAGTAAACTCGCCAACCACCTTAGCAATCATAAAAGAATTTATTGACAAACATCCCGGCAGCCGCCACGTACAGTACGATGCAGTAAGCTACAGCGGTATGTTACTGGCCAATGAAGCCTGCTACGGAAAAAAAGCAATTCCTTCTTACCATTTTGATAAAGCAAAAGTAATTGTAAGCCTTGGTGCCGATTTTCTGGGAACCTGGCTTAGCCCTGCAGAATTCAACAATCAATATTCGCAAAACAGAAAAGTAAAAGGCGAAAAACCAGAGCTCAGCAAGCACTTTCAGTTTGAAAGTATGATCAGCCTTACTGGCAGTAACGCCGATGACCGTTATACACACAAACCTTCTGAAACCGTTGCTGTTGCATTGTCTTTGCTGGCCAAACTTGGCGGCGCTGTAACTGCACCATCAATTGCAGATGCAAAACTTACTAAAGGAATTGAAACCGTTGCTGCCGCATTAAATGCAAGCAAAGGAGCAGCCCTGGTTGTTTGCGGAAGTAATGATGTGAACGTTCAGATCATTGTAAATGCCATTAACGAAGCAATTGGAGCCAATGGTACAACCATCAACTGGGCCATTACATCAAACTATAAAGCTGGTATTGATGCTGATATGGTGAAACTGGTTGATGATATGAACAGCGGTGTAATTGGTGCGGTTTTGATCAACGGTGTTAACCCTGCTTATTCTTATAGCGACAGCAAAAAATTTAAAGACGCTTTGGCAAAAGTTGTTTCTGTTTCCTTTAACGGAACCATGGATGAAACAACGGAGCTTTGTAAATATATTCTTCCTTCGCATCATTGGCTGGAAAGCTGGGGCGATGCTGAACCTAAAACAGGTTACTTCAGTTTATTACAACCAACTATCAATCCTTTATTTAAAACACGTGCTTTCCAGACTTCATTAATTAAATGGAGCGCTGCTGCAGGTAGTTTGGTTAACGATTACGAAACTTATTTTAAAACATACTGGAGCGCTAAATTAGGCAGCCTGGATTTATGGGAAAAGGCTTTACAGGATGGTGTTGTAGAACCTGCAGCAATGCCTGTTGGCGGCGGATCTTACAGTGGAGCAAAATTAGCTGAAGCTGCTGCTGCGGCATCTGCCAAAGGCGGAGCTGTTGAAGTAGTGTTTTATCAAAAAGTATCAATTGGTGATGGCACACAGGCAAACAATCCATGGTTGCAGGAGTTACCAGATCCGGTTTCTAAAGTAACCTGGGATAATTACGCAATGATGAGCCCGGCAATGGCCAAATCATTATTAGGTTTGGATGTGATGAATCAGGAAGGCGGTAAGCAAAGTGATTACGAAGTTCATCCTGAAAAACCAGTTGTAAAAATTACAGTTGGAAAGAACTTTGTTGAATTACCTGTGATCGTTCTTCCGGGTATGAATGCTGCAACTATAGCGCTTGCTGTTGGATATGGAAGAGAAAGTGCAGTTAAAGAAAATACAGCTGCAAATATTGGTAAATCAGCAAACGGGGCTGGTAAAAATGTTTATCCTTTGATTGGTTTCAACGGAACCAATGCTTATAGTGCGGTAGCAACTGTTGAAAAAACAGGAGCTATGTATCCTTTGGCACAAACACAGGTGCATGGGTTTACCGAAAGCCGCCCGGTTATTTATGAAACCAATCTAAAAAGTTTTACGGCTAATCCCGAAGCTGTTTTAGAAGAGATAACTAAAGAGCGTTTAGCAATTACCATTGGAGGCAGCAAAGATTTTGTGAAAGATGCAACCATTTATCCTGACTTTGATAAGCCGGGCATTAAATGGGGAATGAGTATTGATTTGAATACCTGTACCGGTTGCAGCGCCTGCGTTGTAGCATGTACTGCCGAAAATAATGTAAGTATAGTTGGTAAAATGCAGGTGCAGCGTGCGCATGAAATGCACTGGTTGCGTATTGACCGTTATTTTACATTCAACAGCGATAATCATGAAGATGTGGATGTGGTTTTTCAGCCCATGCTTTGCCAGCATTGCGATAACGCACCTTGCGAAAACGTTTGCCCGGTTGCAGCAACAAACCACAGTACCGAAGGTTTAAACCAAATGACTTATAACCGTTGTATAGGTACAAGGTATTGTGCCAACAACTGCCCTTATAAAGTACGCCGTTTTAACTGGCTGGATTATACCGGAGCTGATAGCTTCCCTGATAATCAGAACCCGATGGTTGGGACCTATATGGACGAGAGTGTATTGCAGATGAATGATGACCTGACCAGGATGGTTTTAAACCCTGATGTTACCGTTCGTTCAAGAGGCGTTATCGAAAAATGTTCTTTCTGTGTGCAACGTTTACAGGAAACCAAACTGGAAGCAAAAAAACAACAGGACCCAACTTTGGTACGTAATGTAAAAACGGCTTGTATGCAGGCTTGCCCCACTCACGCCATCAGCTTTGGTAATGTAAATGATAAAGAAAGTGATGTGTATAAGATCAGAAACGTAGATCAGAAACACCGTGCTTTTTATGTAATGGAGCAGTTACACGTTTTACCTAATGTAAGCTATCTGGCTAAAGTGCGTAACACCGAAAGGCATATTGGAGTAGAAGAAGAAAAAGGAGGCGAAGCAAAGAAGGAAGAGAAAGCACACGCTTAATTCTCTGGTTGAGTAAAGAAAATAAAGTACAAGTGAGTGACACAACAATGTAGAACAAAGATGTGTTGCCGGCAAAATAAAAAACAAGCTAACAGCTAACAGCTAAAGGCTAAAAGCTAAATACGATATGTCATTACTGAAATACGAATCGCAACTAAGGGAACCGCTGGTAGATGGTAATAAAGATTACCACCAGGTAACGGAAGATATCATTCGTCCCATTGAGATGAAACCGAGCCGTCTCTGGTATATTGGATTTTATATCAGCGTAGCCCTGTTATTATTTGGGGTGTACAGTGTTTACAGGGAGGTTACCTATGGTATTGGCCAGTGGAACGTGAATAAAACCATCGGCTGGGGTTGGGATATTACCAACTTCGTATGGTGGGTGGGTATTGGTCACGCCGGTACGTTGATTTCGGCTATCTTATTATTATTCCGCCAGGGCTGGAGAACGGGTGTAAACCGTGCAGCAGAAGCGATGACAATTTTTGCGGTAATGTGCGCCGGTCAGTTTCCTATCTGGCATATGGGCCGTGTGTGGATGGCATTCTTTGTATTACCTTATCCAAATACCCGTGGCCCTTTGTGGGTTAACTTTAATTCACCGTTGTTGTGGGATGTATTTGCTATATCAACTTATTTCACCGTTTCATTATTATTCTGGTACTCGGGTTTATTACCCGATCTGGCAACAGTAAGAGATCGTGCAAAAACAAAATTCCGCAAAATGTTTTATGGTGTTGCATCTTTTGGCTGGAGCGGAAGCACCAAGCACTGGCAGCGTCATGAATCTTTATCACTGGTACTGGCGGGTTTAAGTACACCGCTTGTATTGTCAGTACATACCATCGTATCTTTTGACTTTGCCACTTCAATCGTTCCGGGTTGGCATACAACCATCTTCCCTCCCTACTTCGTGGCTGGTGCGATCTTCAGTGGTTTTGCCATGGTACAAACATTGATGATCGTTGTACGTAAAGTTTTAAACCTGCAGGATTATATTACCGTTGGCCATATTGAAGCCATGAACAAAGTAATTGTGTTAACGGGTAGTATTGTGGGTTGTGCTTATTTAACCGAGTTATTCATTGCCTGGTACGGACAAAATCCTTACGAGTGGTATGCATTTAAAGAGAACCGTGCCAACCTGTTCAGTCCTTATGGATGGAGCTACTGGTTGATGATGTTCTGTAATGTGGTTTCACCACAGCTGTTCTGGAGTCGTAAATTAAGAAGGAATATTACTGTAACATTCTTCATGAGTATTATAGTGAATATCGGTATGTGGTTCGAACGTTTTGTAATTATTGTTACATCTGTGTACAGAGATTACCTGCCATCATCATGGAGTACTTATTACAGCCCTTCTATCTGGGAGATTGGTTTCTACCTCGGTACATTCGGATTGTTCTTCACCTGCTTCTTCCTGTTTGCGAAATACTTCCCGGTTATTGCGGTAGCTGAAATTAAAGCTATTTTAAAAACCAGTGGTGAGAATTATAAAGTGAAGATGACGGATATTGAAAAACAGGATGCAGAGAAATTTTACTTAGATGAAGTTGAGCATGCTCACTAGATTATTTGACTTTTAACTTTTGAATTATATAATATGGCTGGAGGAATTAAAAAATTTGTTGTAGGATCATTTGATGATGAAAAGGTATTGTTTCCTGCGGTGAAAAATGTTCGCAAGGCAGGATACAAAATACACGATGTGTACACACCTTTCCCTGTGCATGGTTTAGATCATGCCATGGGCATCCGTGAAACCAGTCTGCACACTGCAGGTTTTATTTATGCCATTACCGGTACAACCACAGCACTTACATTTATGAGCTGGGTTTTTACCAAAGACTGGCCTTTGAATATTGGTGGTAAACCAAACTTTGCATTGCCAGCCTGGATACCAATCACCTTTGAGCTTACCGTATTGTTTTCGGCAGTGGGGATGGTGCTTACTTTTTGTTACTTGTGTAACCTGGCTCCCTTTGTAAAAAAACACCATTTTCATCCAAGGGCAACCGACGATCTTTTTGTTATGGCTATTGAATGTACCGATAAAACCAATGATGCTGAAGTGCAGGCCTTTTTACAATCTGCAGGTGCACAGGAAATAAATGTGCAAGTGGCAGAAACAGGATGGTGGATCGGCAGATATCATAAAGAACAAAAACTGTATAAAGAAGAAAAAGGGTATTAATGGCCCCCTCTATCTCCCCCGAAGGGGGAGGAAATGGAGGAGATATTTGTGGAGATTGAAAGAGGTTATTTGAAAATAAAAGAACTTAGAATTAAAAATTATCGCTTCGGTAACTCTCCCCCTTTGGGGGAGTTGGAGGGGGCCGGGGATTAAATGTATATTAAGAATGAAAAAACTCGCAATTATAGCAACACTGATTTTATCAATGGCAGTTGTGTTTATTGGTTGTAAAGATAAACGCAGCCCCGGATCTGTTTATATGCCCGATATGGCTTACAGCCGTGCTTACGAAAGTTATGCAACACGTGACTCTGCCATTTTTACAATGGACCCCAATGATGCAGGGCATAAAATATTTTTTAATAACCTGCCACCTGCCGGTACTTTAAAAAGAGGCGAACTCTATCCGTTTAATGTACCAAACGACAGCAATGGATTATTAAATTTAAGTTCATTGGTAAAAAATCCGCTTGAGCCTTTAACCGGTAAAGATCTTGAAGAAGCAGGCAGGTTATTCAATATTAACTGTGCTGTTTGTCATGGTGCTAAGGGCGAAAATAACGGACCGCTGGCTGCTAAGGTGGGCGGTGTAAAAAGTATTATTGCCCTGTCTCCAACATATTCAGATGGCAGAATATTTTTTGTAACAGAATACGGTCAGCTTAATATGGGTAGCTATGCATCCCAGTTAAGTAGGGAACAGCGCTGGAGAATTGTACAATATATCAGAACTCTGGAGCCTAAAACTGCACCAGCAACAACAACACCTGCTGCTAAAACAGACAGTGCAACAGTAGCAAAAAAATAAAAGCATTAACTCAAAATAAAGATTAGATGGATCATCAATTTCAATTACCGGGTAGTTACAAAAAGTGGACCTATGGGCTTATTGCTGTAGGCCTGGTAGCATTGTTGTACGGCGTATTTAAATTTCAACCGTGGATTCATTCACATCATGGAAGTCATGTAGAGAGCACCCGTTTTTGGGCTGTGCTTTTACAAAACAGTACTTTCTTTTTATTGGTAGTTAATGCGGCCATGTTCTTTATATGTGTTACTACCATGGCTATGGCTGGCTGGGTTGTAGCATTCAGAAGGGTATCTGAAGCCATTTCAAGCGTAGTACCCATTTTAGGTATTCTCACATTTGTAATTTTAATGGCTATTGTTTTTGGCAGCCGCACAGATATTTACCACTGGCTGGATAAGGAAGCTGTAGCTAACGATCCTATATTAAAAGGCAAGAGCGGATTTTTAAGCGTGCCCTTTTTTACAATCTGGTCTTTCTGTACTATTTTTCTTTGGTGGTTTCTGGGTAAAAAAATGCGTAGCATGAGCCTTGAAAGTGATAAGCAGGGGCACATGGATTATGAAACCGGAAAAAAATGGGTTTGGAAAAATACAGTCTGGGCTTCATTGTATAGCGTGGTATTTACATTAACGGTTGCATCTACTATTCCCTGGCTTTGGATTATGAGTATTGATGCACATTGGTATAGCACCATGTTTAGCTGGTACACATTTGCAAGTACATTTGTTTCGGGTATGTCGTTAATTGCCCTGTTTGTAATTTATTTAAAAAACCGTGGCCAGCTTGAATATGTAACCGATGAACATCTGCATGATCTGGGAAAATTCATGTTTGCTTTCTCGGTTTTCTGGACATACCTGTGGTTCTCTCAATACATGCTGATATGGTACAGTAACCAGCCTGAAGAAACAAAATACTTTATTGAAAGAATTGGTACACATGAAAAAGCTGGCCCTTATAAAGGTATCTTCTTCTTCAACTTAATAATAAACTTCTTATGTCCGTTATTAATATTGATGAAGAAAGGAGCAAAAAGAAACTGGACCCTGGTTACCGTTATGGCAGTATTGATCATATTTGGCCACTGGATAGATTTTTTTCAAATGGTAATGCCGGGCACATTGCATGAGCATTTTGAACTGATGCCTTTTGAATTTGGTGTTGCCTGTTTGTTTGTAGGATTGATTATGTGGGGAACAGGAAGATATTTAAGCAAAAATCCAATGTTGCCAAAGAATCATCCTTTCCTGAAAGAAAGTATGATTCACCATACATAATAAGCAGGAAATTTATAAGAGAGAATTAAACAAGAAATTAGAATCACATTTACAGAAAATAACTTTGAATCATGAAGGAGTTTTTAATGATAGCTTTAGGAGTACTGATTTTTGTAGTCATCTTTCAGATTGCAAAAGCCAGTGAGTACGTAAGCGTTTTAAAAGGCGAGGATAAAACCCGTAAACAGAATAATAAGATCAACGCTTTTATGTTGATTGGATTTCTTGTTTTTGGTTTAATTGGCGTTTGGTATTGTAATGAACTATACTATGGCAAAACCCTTTTTCCACAAGGCTCAGCTTCGGTAGAAGGAGATAAATGGGATGAGATGTTTATGATAACAGTGGCGATAACCGGAGTTGTTTTTATTCTTACTCAGGTCTTATTATTCTGGTTCTGCTTTAAATACCAGCAAAAAGACGGGCAGAAAGCATTTTACTTCCCACATAACACCAAGCTGGAATTGATCTGGACAACTGTTCCTGCAATCTTCTTAACTGTACTGGTTGTATTTGGTTTAAAATACTGGTTTAAAGTTACAGGGGATGCTCCTAAAGATTCTATCGTAGTTGAAGTTACCGGCCACCAGTTTGCATGGGAGTTCAGGTATCCCGGTGCGGATAAAGTTTTAGGAAAAACCAATTACAAATTATATACAGCAACCAACAACCTGGGAGTAGATTTTGAAGATCCTGCAAGCCTGGACGATATACATGTAAATACAACCATGCACATTCCTGTTGGAGTTCCGGTTAAAATGGTAATTCATTCTCAGGATGTAATTCATGATGTAGGGTTGCCACACTTCAGGTTGAAAATGGATGCAGTACCCGGTATACCAACTACACAATGGTTTACTCCAAAGATTACCACTGCAGAAATGAAGAAAAAAACAGGCAATCCTGAATTCAATTATGAGATTGCCTGTGACCAGTTGTGCGGTTCAAGCCATTATGCCATGAGGGGTGTTATTATTGTTGAAACAATGGAAGAGTATAAAAAATGGTTAGCAGAACAAAAGTCTGAACATTCAGTTTTGTTTCCTGCAAAGCCTGTTGAACAGAATGCACCAGACAGTGCAGGCAAACAAATATCACAGGTTTTACCGGCAAAGAAATAATTAAAGAGTTCCGATAGCAATCGGAAGAAAAAAACAAGAATATGAGTAGCGCAGCCACATTACAACATGCAGATGTTCACGGATCACATGATGCACATCATGAACATCATCACCATGAAACATTTATTACCAAATATGTTTTCAGCCAGGATCATAAAATGATTGCCAAACAGTTTTTGGTAACAGGTATTATCTGGGCAATCATAGG
>JAOAUI010000185.1 GCA_030157685.1 Ferruginibacter sp.
TTATTTATGGTTGCAAATTTATCTTATCAGGGGCAGATGAACAAATTGATATTTAGGCAGGAAAATATAAACAAAAAAGTGCCGGCTAGAATTCCAGAGCCGGCACTTTTCAATATAAAAAATTAAACATTTTCAATTACCATGGCAGATGCTCCTCCTCCTCCATTGCAGATACCTGCAGCACCATATTTTGCGTTGTTCTGTTTTAAAACATGCAGTAAAGTAACAATGATTCTTGCACCGCTGCAACCCAACGGATGACCTAAAGAAACCGCACCACCATTTACATTCACTTTTGCAGGATCAAGCTTCATACGTTTACTGTTTTCTATACCAACAACGGCAAATGCTTCATTCAGTTCCCAGTAAGCAATATCTTCCATTTGTAAACCTGCTTTTGCAACCGCCTTAGGTACAGCAATAGCGGGTGTGGTAGTAAACCACTCAGGAGCCTGCTCGGCATCTGCATAACTCAAAATTTTACCAATTGGTTTTAAGCCCAGTTCATCCGCTTTTTCTTTGCTCATTAAAACCAATGCTGCAGCGCCATCATTCATGGTTGATGCATTAGCGGCTGTTACAGTTCCATCTTTTTGAAAAGCGCCTTTCAGGGTAGTTATTTTATCAAATTTTACATTAAAAGGTTCTTCATCTTTAGCAAATAAAACAGGGGCGCCGCTGCGTTGTGGTATTTCAACCGGCACAATTTCATCTGTAAATTTTCCGGCTTCCACAGCTGCCTGGCTCCGTTTGTAACTTTCAATTGCAAATGCATCCTGCTCCTCACGGCTTATGCCACAGGTTGATGCACACATTTCAGCAGCATTGCCCATGGCTTTACCATCATACACATCTGTAAGGCCATCTTTTGCCAGGCCATCTATCAATTGTGTGTTACCATATTTGTTTCCCCAGCGCATGCTGTCAACATAAAAAGGAACATTGCTCATACTCTCCATGCCACCGGCAACAACAATATCTGCATCGCCCAGTAAAATACTTTGTGTTGCCTGGGCAATGGCTTTCATACCGCTTGCGCAAACTTTATTTACTGTTGTACAGTTTACTTCATTAGGTAAGCCTGCAAATTTAGCAGCCTGCCTGGCAGGAGCCTGTCCCAGATTTGCCTGTATAACAGAACCCATCAGCACATCATTAACTAATTCTGGTTTAACACCGGCTTTATCCAATGCGCCTTTTATGGCAAAGGCTCCCAATTGGGTAGCAGTAAATCCTTTTAAAGAACCACCAAAGCTTCCCATGGGCGTACGAACTGCAGATATGATATAAACTTCTTTCATGTAGCGTTATTTTTTAGAATGCAAAGGTAAGAATTATGATTTTAGGTTCAATGTTTAAAACAAAACAGGCAGATAATTTATCTGCCTGTTTTGATATGTACCTGTTATAAAAAGTTATTGTACTGAAGTCACTTCGTATCTCACTTTATCACCTTCAATTACTTCTTTGTAATAAACGCCACCGGGTGTTACAAAATATTTTTGCTGATTGATGACCTGAACTTTGCTCTCTTCTGGCAGTTCATCATACCTGCTGCCCAAAGTCGGTATTACTTCATCGTAAGCATTCAAATTTTCTTCTGCATTTGCATTATCTGTATTGATAACACCATCTGTACCCACAACACGGTAACTCAGTTTGTTGTTTTCAGAAAACTCTTCCTGGTAAAAAGTGCCCCCAACCTGGTAATATTTCTGGCCGTCTATTACAGTAACATTTGCGTTTGAAGGAAGCCTGTTAACTGTGGCATTTAAAGGCGGTGCAACAACTTCGTAACCGCTGTTATTATAATTGCGGTAGTAAATTCCATCGTTGTAATAATACGGATTTGAGCCAACGTAAATGCGGCTATATCCAAAAGGCAATACATTTACCCGTACCCCAAATACTGGCCCAAAATGAACATAAGCCCTTGGCGATCTGTAAACCGGCCGGTAGCTTGGCCTGTAGCGGGTAACAGGCCTGTAATATGGCCTGTAATTGGGGCGGTAATTATACCTTGGCCCAACATTTACCGAAACATAGTTGCGATTATAATTGTAATGATTGTATGGTTTGTAATGATAGCGGTTATTCCCTCTGCCCCGCTGGGCAAACAAACCAACTGAAAGTAATAATGTAAAGATCATTATTACACTGATTTTTATAGTTTTCATACACTGATTTTTAATTGATTTAAAATTAACTAAAACTGATGTTACAGGATGTTAACGAAGATATTTTAACATTTGACCGGATATTTTTTATGCTGGTATAAAACAAATTAAAACCCTGCCATCAGGGTTTTAATTTGTTTACCGGTTAGTTTTTTACCAACGTTTTTTGTCTTTTCGGCCATAATCCTCAAACCTGTTTTTTGGGCTTCTGAATTTGCGGATCACCTGGGCAATTTCTTCATCACGCTGGGCTTCCAGGTTATTAATCAAACGCTTTTTCTGAAACCAGCCCATGAAAGGTTTGTTTTTTACAGACTGCATCTTGTAATCATACGCCCGGTTGATCTGTGTTATCTGCATATCCCTTTCTCTTGGGGTAAAAATGTAGCCACCGTAGTTCTTGTCGTGACGATCGTAGCCCCTGTTATCATTTGAGGCATAAACATCATTGTCTTTGTTTTGGTCCCGTTGGCCATTCTGGCCGTACTGTGCAAATGTTGTACTGAACATTGCCATGGAAAATAAAAGTGTAAAAATTGTTTTCATAATTGTAAATTTTAATTGTTACTAATGCATATAAGACGTTGCATGATAAATTTCGTTTACAAAAGTTATGTTAATAGAAAACTGGTTTAAGCAGTGTTGCCTTTTATAAAAATTTTATGCTGAAATCATTATTTGTTTTTAAATTGTACCCTTAACCATTTTAAATAAATTGTATGAAAAAAAATCTTTTGGTTTTAACATTGATGGGTATTATTGTTTTTGCTGCCTGTACAAAAAAGGCAAGCCCTGGTAAGACTGTCAAGCAAACAACTTACGCAACGGATATAGTACCCTTAATACAGGCAAAGTGTTCGCCCTGCCACCTACCTACCAAAGGAGGCAGAAAAGCAGATTTTGAAAATTATGCAGGTGCAAAAAAGTATGGTGCTGATATGTTGGCCAGGGTTATGTTAAATCCAACAGACAGAGGGTTTATGCCTTTTAAACATGATAAATTACCAGCCGAAGAAATAGCGATTATAAAAAATTGGGTAGACCAGGGTATGCTGGAAAAATAATTGATAACCGGGAAGGTGAGAAGATACTCCTTCCCGGTTTTTCATTACATGGATTTAATTCTTGGATCAACTTTGCGATATAATATATCAGCAAAAAGATTGATTACAACAAAAATGCAGGCACTTAATAACACAGAGCCCATTACAACAGGATAATCTAATTTCTCCAGCGCATCAACGGTGATTTTCCCAATTCCCTTCCATCCAAAAATATACTCAACAAAAAATGCACCGGCCAGCAATTCGGCAAACCAGCCGGTGATGGCTGTTATTACCGGGTTAAGGGCATTGCGCAATGCGTGTTTGAAAATGATGGCATTCTTACCCAGCCCCTTTGCATAGGCTGTACGTATATAATCCTGGTTAAGCACATCCAGCATAGAACTGCGGGTTAATTGTGTAATAATGGCCAGGGGCCTGATGCCCAATGTAAATGCAGGAAGGATCAGGTTTTTCAGGCTTAAATATTTTTCACCAGTCACTTCATCTATATCAAACCAGCTGCCGGTTAAATTTAAACCGGTGTATGCATGCAGCACAACTCCAAACAAATACGAAATTATTATCGCCATAAAAAATGAAGGGGCAGATATGCCTGCAATGCTGGAGAAAACGGCAGTGGTATCCATCCAGGTTCCTTTTTTTACAGCTGCTGTTACGCCTAATAAAATACCGATTATGGTTGCAAACAACATGGCAGCAATGGCAAGTATGAGTGTGCCGGGCAGGGCTTCCATCAGCACTTTCCCTACTTCTTTTTTTGTTTGATAGCTTTTGCGGAGGTAAGGTACTTTAATTCCAAATTTAGTATTACTGCCAATAAACAATCCCTTGAGCTGTTTTTTTTCAATATCGGCCTTGCTGTGAAAACAAAGCGGCGAAACATCATTTACATACAAAACAAACTGTTTCCATTTTGGCTGATCCAGGTAAAGATCGCTGCGGATATTATCCATGGTTTTTTTATCGCCGGTTTGGCCTACAATCATCCGGGCAGGATCGCCAAAGCCCTGGAACATAATAAAGACCAATACCACTACACCGAGCAGTACTAACAAAGAGTAGAATATTTTTTTAAGAAAGTAATTCAATATTGCTCCTTTGAAGTGTAGTTTAATTTTTATCTACCGAAAATCCATGAATGCTTTTTTGCTTTTTACTACAGGCCCTTTCATTAAATATAGTGTAGGGTTAACCCTTGCAGCTGTTTTCAATGCCGTCCCATCGCACGATAATATAACCAGTCCAGGTATAGCAAATATCTTTTTTGCAGCCTCCGGGTCGGAAGTAACAAGGAATACCGGTGTAGCGCCTTTGGCTTTGGTATAGAATAATTTGAAATCATCATACCATTTATCTTCTTTATTAAAATCTTTTGCAAGCAACAGATAATATTCTCCGGGCTGGTTAAGAATTGCCTCGGTTGTATCATTCTCATTTTCTGTTTTTAAAACAAAATCATTTATCAGAGGTATATTATTTTTTCCTTTTTCAATCAATACCTGTTTACGCTCTACAAATTCCCAGGTACTGTCGGGTAAGGCACTAACTGCAAACTCTTTGCTTTCTCCATTCTTTTTATAAACAAATTTATAATCAAATTTATCGGGCACCGCATCTTTGGGCATTTTACGCAGTTCCAGAATATTGTTACCAGCTTTAAATGGCAGACAATCCTTCACCGGCAGGTGCTTTAAAACATACCATTGCAAACCCAATACACCAAAAAGAGAAAGTAAAAACAACCCAGTATTAACAGTATTTGAAAAGATTGGTTTGATGTATTTTCTTCCAAACAAAATAAGTAGCACCAAAATCAGCAATACAATATCTTTTGTAAATGTTTGAATAGGGGTAAGCGGAATACAATCGCCAAAGCAGCCACAGGCCCGTATCTTACCACTAAATAAAACATAACTGGTAAGGAATGTAAACAAGAGCATCAGCAACAGGAGCAACCAGGAAACCATCTTTGTCCTCCAGCCCAACAGTAAAGCAAATCCCAAAACAACTTCCAGCGTTATCATTACCAGCGAAAACATCAGTGCATGTTCATTCAACCAAAGCATTATGCCTGCCATGATATCTTCAGAAGCCCATACTTCAAAAAATTCCTGCATTTTATAAGCAAGTCCCAACGGATCAATGGCTTTTACCAATCCTGAAAAAATAAATAGAACGCCAACTAAAACCCTTGCAATGTTTACTGCTACTTTCATAATTTAAAATCTTTATTTATACCGTTGATTTATGTACTTCTTCGTCAATTAATATCAGCCCAAATACTGCATAATTTATAATGTCGTAAAAATTGGCATCAATACCTTCACTGATGATTGTTTTGCCTTTATTTACCAGTATTTGCTTGATGCGTAAGATCTTTGCCAGTATCAGGTCTACAAAACTTTCCTGGCTCATTTCACGCCATGCTTCGCCGTAATCATGATTCTTATCCAGCATCAGTTTTTTTGCAATGGAAACCTTTTCAGTGTACAATTTTTCAACTGTTTCATAATCCAGGTCTTCCAGTTCATCATCATGAATATCCAGTTGTATTAAACCAATGATGCCGTAATTCAGTATGCCCTTAAATTCGCTGATGATATCATCCCCTATTTTTTGTGTTCCGGCTTCCTGTATGGTACGGATGCGTTTTGCTTTTATGTAGATCTGGTCTGCAACAGAAATGGTTCTGTACACCCGCCAGGATGTACCATAATCTTTGGTCTTTTGCAGAAAAATTATTTTGCAGCCCTCAACGGCCTGGTCGTATTGCTGGTTCGTATTCATTTATCAATGTGCATTTGTAACTTGTGCTATATTATCCTGCCTTTCGGTAGGCAGGCTCAAAAATAATTGAAAAAGATTTGATGAACAGCATAAACTGTAAAGGAAAACTTTTAAGCCTGGATAAGCCGGTAGTAATGGGCATTATCAATGCAACGCCCGATTCGTTTTATGAGGGACATTTGAAATTGAATACCGACGGGATTACAGCACTGGCCGGTAAAATGATACAGGATGGTGCTGCCATTTTAGATATTGGCGGTTTGAGTACAAGGCCGGGAAGCAATTCTGTTTCTGTTCAGGAAGAAACAGACAGGGTTTTGCCCATAATTGAGGCCATTCATAAAGATTATCCCGAAATAATTTTATCTATTGATACATATAACAGCCAGGTAGCCCGGTCTGCTGTAAATGCAGGAGCCGTTATTGTAAATGATATCAGTGGTGGTAATTTAGATAAGGATATGCTCAGCACGGTGGCAGGTTTACAGGTACCTTACATTTGTATGCACATGCAGGGCACACCTGCAAACATGCAGCAGGCGCCGGTTTACAGCAATGTTGTAAAAGAAGTGCTGGATTTTTTTATCGCAAAGATTGACGCCTGCAATAAAGCCGGAATAATAGATGTGATCATTGACCCCGGTTTTGGATTTGGCAAAACCATTGAACATAATTTTCAGTTACTGAAAGAACTTGCTGTTTTAGCAATAACAAACAAACCCATACTTGCCGGTTTATCCAGAAAAAGTACCATATACAAAACCCTTGGAGTTACTGCAGCGGATGCTTTAAACGGCACTACGGTTTTAAATACCATCGCATTATTAAATGGCGCATCCATACTAAGGGTGCATGATGTAAAGGAAGCAAGCGAAGCCGTGAAGCTTTTTAATGCATACAAAAAAGCGCCCTGAATTAATTCAGAGCGCTAATAATATTATAAAGGCTGATTTATTTACCCGGATCTTTTGGTGCCGGAGGAGCCGGCTGATTCTGGCTTTCCTGCATTTTCTTCATCATCTCTTCCTGCATGGCTTTTTGCTTAGCTGCATAAGCAACTTCGTTTGTTACATCAATAACATCCATATCAAAAATTAAATTCTCGCCTGGTTTGATTTTTTCACCATTCCCGTTTGGCCCGTAAGCCAACGTAGATGGTACGTAGATCGTAGCTTTACTTCCTTTCTTAAGTTGCATCAATGCATCTGGCCAGCCTAAGATAATGCCGCCAAATTCACCAAGATTAACTTCAAGGGGTTGTACATGCATAAACTTAGGATCTATGTTGGAATCGAACACTTTGCCGCTGTCTAATGTACGGCCGGTATAATTCACAATTGCTATATCCTTACTGGTTAATTTCTCTCCGGTTCCTTCGGTGGTAATGGCAACATATGTACCCCATTTGGTTTTTGTGGCCTTAATATTATTTTTTGCAAGAAAAGCTTCAATGGTTTTACATTCTGCATCAAGGTCTGCCTTTTTTTCAGCAAGCCCTTTCTCAATTTCCTCAAGCTGCTTTTTGTACATTCTTGGTTTAGCCAAAATGGTTTCTGCCTGATTTGCACTATCAGCCTGTTCTTTTGTTGTAAAAATATTAACCATGCTTACATGTGTGTACAAATACTTTCCTTTCTTCATAAAAGGAGGCATTGGATTCTTTGGGTCATTAAATACTGTATCGGTAAGCAACCTGATAACAAGACTATCGCCTTTTTTCATCTGCTTCAGAATTTTAAAATATGCCGATGGTGTACTTACAGAATCAAGCATCTGTATGCGGGACATATAATCACGGGTATCCATCAACACGGTATCTTTAGTGCCGGCATATACCTGCTTAATATGTATCTGCATAAAGTTGCCATAACCAATAGTTTTTCCGCTGCCCGAAGAAATGATCTTGTACTCAAGGCCTTTGTCGCCTTTTTTGAAAGAACCTGTACAGGCTGCTAATGCCAGCATACAAATCGCCGACAGATAAATAAATTGTTTCATTGTGTGTATTTTGTTTTTAGTTTTAAAATTGATAACTGCTTAACTCAGCTACATTTTCCTTTATAGCCTCTTTAAATTTTGTAACCACTTCTTCCAGGGGTTCTTTATTAAAACCACCTGCTGCATTAAAATGCCCGCCACCATTAAAATATTTACGTGCAAATGTATTTACATCAAATCCACCTTTGCTCCTGAATGAGCTTTTACGTTCTTCTCCCCTGTCTATTATCACTGCGGCAAGTTTTATACCCTGTATACTTAAACCATAATTCACCAATCCTTCTGTATCACCTGTTTTTACATTGTATTTAATAAGATCGGCCTGGGTAATACTCATAAGTACAGTATTGTATTCGTAAAAAACCTCCATCCGGTTACTAAGTACATGGCCTATAAAACGAAAACGGTTTTCCAGGAAATTATCAAACAGCGCTTCATGTACATGGCTGTGTTCAAGGCCTCTTTCTTTCAATTCATACACCATCTTATGTACGCTTGCCTTGGTAGACGGAAAACGGAATGAACCGGTATCTGTCATTACGCCTGCATATAAACACTCTCCAATTGTTGCATCTATTTTATCAATATTACCCGATTCAACTATAAAATCAAACACCATTTCTGCAGTTGAACTTTTCTCTGTATCACTTATTCCAAAAGTAAAAACTGCTGTTTGTGGTTCCCGGTGATGATCAATCAGTATCCTGTCGCCTTTTGCAGATATCAGTTTTTCCTCCATCCTTTTTGTACGGCTCAAGACATTAAAATCGAGACAAAAAATCCAATCAGCCTGTTCAATCAACGCATCAGCTTTACCGGTCTGGCTTTCGTAGTCAAGCACTGAATCGCAACCCGGCATCCAGTTTAAAAAATCGGCCCAGTTTGTAGGCGATATTACGGTACAGCTGTGCCCAAGCCTATTTAAAAAATGGTAAAGCCCCAACGTTGAGCCCATCGCATCGCCATCAGGTTTCTGATGCATGGTTATCACCACCTTTTTGGGTTGATCAAGTAAGGAAAATAAATTTTTAATAGCTTGCATAAAGGGCGCAAATGTAGTATAAAACAGCTTATAAAACAATTGAGGGTTGCATATTGCAGATTTTAGATTTTTAAGCAGCAGAATGCTGATTTTAAAGATTATTTAATAACCAGGTGTCCACAAATCTAAAATCTGCAATCTAAAATCTCCATTCGCTCCCTATCTTTGCGGCTCAAAAAACGAATAAAATGAGTAACAGAACATTTACAATGATTAAACCGGATGCTACAAAAAACGGCCATACCGGTGCAATTTTACAAATGATTAATGCGGCGGGTTTTCGCATTGTGGCTATGAAAATGACCTGGTTAAGCAAAGAAAAAGCCGGTGAATTTTATGCTGTGCATGCAGCAAGGCCTTTTTATGGCGAACTGGTTGATTTTATGAGCAGCGGCCCCATTACAGCGGCCATTCTTGAAAAAGACAATGCAGTTGAAGATTTTCGCAAACTGATTGGTGCCACCAACCCTGCTGAAGCAGCCGATGGTACTATCCGTAAGTTATTTGCCACATCAATAGGTGAAAATGCTGTACATGGCAGCGACAGCAACGAAAATGCGCTGATAGAAGGCGATTTTTTCTTCAGTAAACTGGAGCAGTTTTAATAAAACGATAATATTATAATTGGCAATGCCCCTGTTTTACCAGGGGCATTTGTTTAAATCAATCTTTTTGGGGGTTGATTTTGTCTTAAGATATAACGACTGAAAATACCTTTTTAGTATACTGGTTTTATTAATATTTAACCGATGTAAAGGATTTAATATTATGTGATATTTCCGCCATCTTACTGCCCCTAAAAGGGAAAGTTGTAGATTTGAGTAATAACGATAAGCTGATCGGGTTTTATAAAGCAAAAACTATATGAAGAATATTAAATTGATAGAAGTACCATCTGAAATAGGTGCCGGTACAAGGGGCGCCAGTTTGGGGATAGATGCAATTAAGATTGCAGCACTGGATTTTATGAGCAATTTTTTCGTTCACTTTCCTTCCGAAAAAATAGAAGTAGAAAACCAGTTGCTTTACGAACCTATTCAATCGCCCTATGCCAAGCGTATGCAGGGTGTATTAAATATGACTGAAAGGATAAGTAAAGCAGTTGCAGATTCTATAAAGGGGCATTTTTTTCCGGTTGTGCTCAGCGGCGACCATAGTAATGCCAGCGGTACCATTGCCGGTATTAAAATAGCCAAGCCAAAAAGTAAACTGGGTGTAATATGGATTGATGCCCATGCCGACCTGCATACGCCCTATACTACACCATCGGGTAATATTCATGGTATGCCTATGGCTGCATCTATTGGAGAAGATAATAAAGAAATGAGTGTGCATGAACTGGATGAAAAAACCTTTAAGCAATGGGAGCAGTTAAAAAACATGGGTAAAATTCACCCGAAGGTTTTACCCGAAGATGTGGTTTTTATTTCGCTGCGTGATTTTGAAAAAGAAGAAAAGCACCTGATTGAAAAGCATGGCATGAAAGTGATTACCACTGCAGAAGTAAGGCGCAACGGGGCTGAGAATGTATGCCGCAAAGTATTAAGGTATTTGAGCGATTGTACCGATATTTACGTAAGCTTTGATGTAGACAGTCTCGATTCCAGCATTTCAAGAGGTACAGGAACCCCGGTGAGCAATGGCTTACGTGAAAGAGAAGTGGAAGATTTGATCAGCAAATTTATGCAGAACCGTAAAATATGCTGTTTTGAAATTACAGAAGTAAACCCAACCCTGGATAAAGAAAACCTGATGGCTGAAATTGCTTTTAATATTTTACAGCGAAGTGTGAATATTTTGATGATGAACTAAAACGCAGACCTGCCTGCCGGCAGGCAGGTTAAACTTATTTAAAATGATTACGCAGATCTTCATTAAGCAAAGAATGTTTTTATTGGCAGTGGGAATTTTAATTTCTGGCTTTGCAGTTGCACAGAAAAAGGATGTTTATACTGAATCTATAAAGGCTTACCAGAAAATCTATATTGACAGCCATGAAGTGGTGAAGGGAAACGATAGAAAACATTTTCACTTCTTCCCCATTAACAAAGCCTACAATGTTAGCGCTTACTTTGAAAGAATTTTTGATACCGTTGGTTTTACAATGAACACATCTGCCGGCACCGTAAAATACTTTTATAAATACGGCAGGCTGGATTTTATAATTGATGGCAAAGAGTGCCTGTTGTATGTTTACCAGGGAAAAGACCTGATGCAAACTGAACAGTACAAAGACTATTTATTTGTTCCCTTTACCGATGCTACAACCGGCAATGAAAGTTATGGCAGCGGCCGCTACCTTGAATTTTATAAAAAAGATATAGAGAATAATACATTACAATTGGATTTTAATAAAGCATACAACCCGTATTGTGCGTACGCTACCGGATTTAAATGCCCCGTACCACCCAGGGAAAACCGCTTAACAATTCCCATCAAAGCAGGCGAAATGAATTTTGGCAAAGCACACTGATGATGCAAAACACTGCACACCTGTTAATGATACAGCCGGTTAATTTTGGGTTTAATGCCCAAACGGCAATAAACAACACATTTCAAAAAAATATTGGCGGCGATGTACAGCAAAAGGCTTTACAGGAATTCACCGATTTTGTTGCGGTGCTTCGGAAAAATAAGATTGATGTAACTGTTTTTGAAGACAGCCTGCATCCAGCAACACCCGATTCTATCTTTCCCAATAACTGGATATCTTTTCATGCCGATGGCCGTGTTTTTTTATACCCCATGTTTGCTGTAAACAGAAGGCTTGAAAGAAAAGCTGCCGTACTGGATGCTGTTAAAGCCAATTTTTCAGTAACAGAAATTGTTGACCTGACCGGATCAGAAAACGATGGCCTTTTCTTGGAAGGTACGGGCAGCATGATTTTAGACAGGGAAAACAAAATAGCTTATGCCTGTTTATCGCCCAGAACGGATAAAAAATTATTGAATGAATTTTGTAAACTGGTTGATTACAACCCGGTAACTTTCAGCGCAACCGATAATACAGGCGTAGATATTTATCATACCAATGTAATGATGTGTGTTGCCGAAACCTTAGCAGTTGCGTGTTTGGAAGCTATTACTGATAAAGAAGAGAAAGCAAACCTGGTAAATTCATTAAGAGAAACCAATAAAGAAATTGTTGATATTTCATTACAGCAGTTAAATCATTTTGCAGGCAATATGCTGCAGGTAGTGAATGCAGATGGAGAATTGTTGCTGGTTATGTCAACACAGGCTTATCAATCTTTAACTGAATCTCAAATAGAAATGCTGCAAAAAAATAATCGTATTATTCATTCATCATTAAATACTATTGAAACTGCGGGTGGTGGCAGTGCAAGGTGTATGATGGCTGAAGTTTTTCTGGAAAAGAAATAAAAAACCGTCCTTTTTCACAAGACGGCTTCAAACAAATATCAATCAAAATATTTACATGCCCGGAAGCGATTTTTTAGATTTCAAAGAAGCCAGAGATGGATCCAGTTCAATCGCTTTATCACACATCTGCATCCCTCTTTCTACCATACCCTTCTTCTGAAAACAAAGCCCGGCCTGGTATAACGCCTTACCATCTTTCATATCCATTTCAAGTAACATCTGGCAAAAATCCAAAGCCTTATCATAATTCTTACAGTCGTAAAAAGCGGTAGCTACATCTCTTATTAATTCTTTATCTCCCGGCCTGCGCCTTACCAAATCGCTTAATAATTTTTCTCCATTGTCAAAATCTCCGCTGTAAACATAGGCAAAGCCAAGGTTCTCGTTAAAATCGTTTCCTTTTATAAAACCCAGCTCTGCTGCTTTGTTATAAGCAATAACAGCTTTTTTATAATTGTTGGTGTTGGAATAAAGCAGGCCCAGTTCAAAAAACCATTTGCTTTTTTTATCATCAAGTAACACAGCATTTTCGTACCAGGTAATAGCTTTGGGTTCCAACCCCATAGCCAGGTAATTGCTGGCTAAAGTATAAGTCAATTCTGCATCTTTAGGATTTTTATTTACTAATGCAATCAGTAATTTTTCAGCCTTACCATAATCTTCCATATTAAAATAGCACAAGGCAGTGATCCTGTCTTTATTGATACAGGTTTTACATTTTTGCACCATGTCAAGGGTGTTCTGGTATTGCCTGTAGCTAAAGTAGATATTGGTGAGTTCCCTGATAGCCGTTTCATTTTGAGGATCCAGTTCCAGCGCTTTTGTAAAATCTGCTTTTGCAGCATCTGTTCTACGCATTTCATTGTTGGCATAGCCCTTCTCAATATAGGCATCTACATAGGCAGCATTCAGTTCAATGGCTTTTGTAAAATTATCTGAAGCTACCAGGTAACGCTTTGCTTTCTTTTCTTCCAATCCTTTTTGAAAATAGAACAGGGAACTGTCGGTGTTTTGTGCTGCAAAACCAGTTGCAGTAATAGCAATCGCTATAAGGAAGGTGAGGCCTTTTTTCATATGGGTACGGGTGCAAAAACTATTCCAATTAGCGGAATATTACACCTCCTAACGCCGGAAGGTGGATATTTATTTCATAAATGCCTTTCTTTTTATCCACCAGCGTAACCTGCGGTGAAGGATTGAACACATTGCCAGTTCCCCAGTATTGAGTACTATCACTGTTAAAGACCTCTGTCCAGGCAGTTTTTCCCTTCACTTTCAGCTTCCAGTCTCTTCTCACAACAGGTGTAAGGTTTAAAACGATCAGCATATTGTTGTTTTTGTTCTTTCCTTTGCGCATATAAGCTACAACCGACTCGGAGCGGTGGTTCAGATCAATCCATTCAAAACCCTTGGTATTGTACTGTAACTCGTGTAAAGCAGGTTCGTTTTTATATAACCCATTTAAATCCCTTACACAGTCCTGCATTTGCCGGTGGCAATCAAACTGCAGCAGTTCCCAATCCAGTTCCGATTTATAATTCCACTCGGTGGTTTGGGCAAACTCGTTACCCATAAACAAAAGTTTGGCACCGGGATGGGTAAACATATACGTGTACAATAAGCGCAGGGTTGCAAATTTCTGCCATTCATCGCCGGGCAGTTTGTAAACCATCGGACTTTTGCCATGTACCACTTCATCGTGGCTAAAGGGGAGCATAAAATTCTCGTCGAAATAATACATCATGCTGAACGAAAATTTATCCTGGTGAAACTGCCTCATCAGCGGATCCATCTTAAAATAATCAAGCGTATCATGCATCCAGCCCATCATCCACTTCATGCCAAAGCCAAGCCCACCGGCTGTTGTAGGCTTCGATATTTTTGGCCAGTCGCTGGCTTCTTCTGCAATGGTTTGTACATCCGGAAAATCGCGGTAAACCGTTTCATTAAAATGTTTGATGAATTCAATGGCTTCCAGGTTGCCGTTACCACCAAATTTATTGGGCGTCCACTCTCCTTCCTTGCGTGAATAATCAAGCCGCAGAATAGAGTTTACGGCATCAACCCTTATACCATCCACATGAAACTGATCTAGCCAGAAACGGGCACTGCTTATCAGAAATGATCGCACTTCCCCCCTGGCATAATTAAAAATATAACTGTTCCAGTCCTGGTGATAGCCCATGGTCATATCGGCATATTCATAAGTATGCGTACCATCAAACATAAATAAACCATGTGCATCGTACGGAAAATGCGATGGCACCCAATCTAATATTACGCCAATATCCTGCTGGTGAAAAGCGTCAATCAAATCTCTGAAATCGTCGGGTGTACCGAAACGTGAAGTGGCTGCAAAATAACCGGTGCCTTGGTATCCCCAGCTGCCATCAAAAGGAAATTCCATAACAGGCATCAGTTCTACATGCGTAAAGCCTATCTTTTTTACATAAGGTACCAGGTGTTCTTTTAGTTCAACATAGCTGTTAAAACTTTCTTCATCGGTTTTAACCGGCCGCATCCAGCTGCCCAGGTGTACTTCATATACACTCCATGGTGCATTCAATGCATTGTGCTTTTTTCTTTTCTTCATCCAGGCTGCATCATTCCAGGTATGTGCTGTATGCCAGGTAATAGAAGCAGTTGCCGGCCTTAATTCGCAATACTGACCGTAAGGATCTGTCTTTTTTAAGATTGCGCCTTTAAATCCTTTGATATAATATTTGTAGGTTTCTCCCTCCTTAACATTGGGTATAAAACCTTCCCATATACCAGACTTATCAAGCCGCACAAAAAGCGGGTGGGCTTTTTCGTTCCAACCATTAAATTCGCCAATAACAGAAACCTTTGTTGCATTGGGAGCCCACACAGCAAAGTAAAAACCTGGTGTATTTAAAACTTCCCTGGAATGACTGCCAAATTTTTGATAGCCATTATAAAATGTACCGTTCTTAAAATTTACAATGTCTTCATCGGTAAATAACGAATAATTCCAAACGGGTTTTAGGGAATCAATAAAATGTTCTTCTTCATACTTTACAGGCACAGGATTATCAACATTATTTTTTTTGTCTTTAGAATTTGTTACCGGCTGTAGCTTTGATGTTGCCATTTATAGAAATGCCTTTTTAATGCTTGTTTTAAATATGCACTTTTGATTTAACGTAAATTTAAGACTTACGATTTAGTTTATAACATTTATTGTTCCACCTTTAACTAAGAATTTAGTTTTAGCCATAACCCAATCCAACTACTGTATGTCAAAGCTTTCTGCAATGCTCTTAGCGGTCTTGTTTTTTTCTGTTAAAACACAAGCCCAAACAATTTCCGTATCCGGTGCTGTTGAAGATACCATAAACAAAAAAGGTGTTCCAAACGCAGTTGTGGCCTTACTTTCGGCCAAAGACTCGATACTATACAAATTTGCCAGAACAGATGTTAACGGTAAATACAATATTAAAAATCTTAAGCCCGGTGAATATCTTATAATGACGACTCATCCCTATTTTGCTGATGTGATCTTTAATCTTGGGTTGAAGGATGCAGAAACAGCTATTCCAAAAATTGCACTCACATCAAAAAGCAAATTGCTGGAAGAAGTAATTGTTAAAACCGGAACCCCCATAAAGATAAAAGGAGATACTACCGTTTATACCGCCGATAGTTTTAAAGTAAGAGCAGGTGCCAATGTGGAAGAGCTTTTAAAAAAGCTGCCGGGCATAACGGTTGATAAGGATGGTAAGATAACAGCCATGGGTGAACAGGTGAAAAAAGTATTGGTTGATGGCGAGGAATTTTTTGGCGATGACCCCGGTATTGCCACAAAAAATTTACGGGCCGATATTGTTAAGGAAGTGGAAGTATTTGATAAAAAAAGCGACCAGGCTGCATTTACAGGCATTGATGATGGCGTAAAAGACAAAACCATCAACCTAAAACTAAAAGACAACGCCAAGAAGGGATATTTTGGCAAAGCAGAAGCCGGCACCGATTTTAAAAATTATTACAACAACAGTGTAATGGCCAATGCCTTTAGAGGTAAGCGTAAAATTGCTGCTTACGGCATTATGAGCAATACCGGGCAGACCAACCTGGATTGGGATGACCAGAATAATTACGGAGGAGGAATGGGTGATAATATGGTGATGCAGGATAATGGCGATGTTTATTTTACCGGCGGTGGTGGCGATGATAACTATTACGGAGGCCGTAGTGGTATTCCACAAAACTGGAATGGCGGCCTGCACTATAGCAATAAATTTAACAACAGCAAACAGATACTGAACAGTGGTTACAAAATTTCAAAAGTTAACAGCCCCAGCGGAGAAAGGACTTATACAACCAATTTTACAGGAGATTCATCCTTTTCATCCAATAAAATAACCAGTGGGTTCTCATCTAAATTAAAACAAAGCCTTAATGTTAGTTTTGAAACCAATATTGATTCGTCCAATTCACTAAAATTTACGGCAAAGGGAAACCTGAACAATACAAAATCGAACAGTACTTACAACTTACAGTCTTTAAATTCCAAATCTTTACTGATTAATAACAGCACCCGCAGAACCAATAGCACTATTGATAATGCTGCATTAAATACCAATATACTCTGGAAACATAAATTTAAAAAACTTGCCCGTACACTTACCGTAAATGCCGGTTATAATCTCAGCAATTCAATTACCGACAGTTATCTTTTTTCGAAAAATGATTATTTTGATAATGGAATTTCTTACCAGATTGACACTACTGACCAGGAGAATAAAAGGGATAATAAGGCAAGTACTTTTACAACTACAATTACTTACACAGAGCCACTTGCAAAAGATTTTTTCATGTCTTTAACCTATAATTACAGCAATTCAAGCACATCAAATAACAGGTTTACTTACGAACAGGATATTAATCAAAAGTATACCGTACGAATTGACTCGCTGAGTAATTCTTATTTATTTAAACAGGTAAACAATAAACCGGGCATTAGTTTCCGTGTGGTAAAAAAGAAATACAATTACAGCATAGGCACATCAGTTTCCTTTAATCATTTTGAACAAAACAACCGCACTGTAAATCTTTTACGAAAATATAATTTCACCAACTTCTTCCCCAATGCATCTTATTATAAAAAACTAAGCGGCTACGGCGGTATACGTGTAAATTACAACGGCTCTTCCAATGCTCCAACGCTTGATCAGTTGCAACCCATTATAGATAATTCCGATCCCTTATATCAATATGTTGGTAACCCAGACCTTAAGCAATCTTTCAGACATAATGTGAACCTGAACTATAATTTTTATAATGTGCTTAAAGAAAAAGGTATGTGGGCAGGTATTTATGGGGGCTTTACACAAAATGCTTTTGTAAACCAAAGTACAATTGACAATACGGGTAAGACTACATCCAAAACGGTTAACACAAACGGTAATTATAATTTTGGCCTGTATTCAAACTATAACTTTAAGTGGAAGAAACCGAATATCCGCTTGTCTTTTGGCCCTAATGGAAATGCTTCCAGAAATATTTCTTTTGTTAACGGACAAAGAGCGGTGAACACCAATACCAGCTACGGTTTTCAATTTGGAATAAGTAAAGAAAAAGAAAAGAAATATGATATTTCGCTGAACCCGGAGATAAGCTGGGTTAAGGCAAAAAACTCAATCAGCCCTTCAGCCTCTGCCAATTACTGGCAGGTTGGTGTTCGGACAGATGTGGAAATTACCTTTCTGAAAAAATTCAGGTTTGAAACAGATGCCAATTTCAAAGCGAAGCAAAAAAATCCAAATTTTCCGGCTAAAAACCAATACACCATATGGAATGCTTCTTTAAGCCGGTTCCTGTTTAAAGAAATATTAGAGGCTTCGGTTTCCGTAAATGATATCTTAAACGAAAACCGTGGTTACGACAGAACTTTTAATGATTACCGTTTCACCGAAACTTTTTACAACACTTTAAAGAGATTCTGGATGGTAACACTTACCTGGAATTTTTCGAAGAATGGTAAACCTACTTCTGATTTTTAAATGATAACTAAACTGATTTTATGAAATATATTTTTTTCTTAGCTGCTTCACTTTGCTTTAATAGTATGCAGGCACAGGTTTTTATTGAAAAAGGAATGATTGAATACGAAGTGAAAGTGAATAACCATAAAGCTCTGGGCGAGGGCACCTGGGCCGAGATGTTTAGAGATAAGATACCAAAATTATCAACAAGTTATTTTCAGCTGACTTTTAATACTGATAAGAGTATTTATTTTTTTAACCGAAAAGATGAGAAGTCAAAAGCTCCATCCTGGATGAATGAAGGCAGCGAAGACAATATCTGGTACAATGACTATAAAAATGAAAATTTTGTTCAGCAAAAATCGGTTTTTGGCGACACCTATATTTTAACCGACAGCCTGATTAAAATAGACTGGAAGATGACCAACGAAACAAGGGAGATTGCAGGTTTTAACTGCAGAAAGGCCGTTGGTAAATTATTCGACAGTGTTTATGTGTTTGCTTTTTACACAGATGAAATTGCAGTAAGTGGCGGCCCCATGGGGTTACATGGTTTACCCGGAATGATACTGGGTGTTACCATTCCCCGTATGTTCAGCAGTTGGGTAGCAACCAAGCTGGAAATAAACGGCGTGAATTACAATGCCCTGAACGCCCCTCCTACTAAAGGCAAAAAGAAAAAAGCAAAAGAACTGCAGGAAACAGCAGTAAAAGTTACCAAAGACTGGGGTAGCTGGGGTCAACAGGCAATTTGGGGAATATTTTTGTAAAGCTTATACAACTAGTCTTTAGTTAATACCCAACCTTTGCTTACAAGAAAGAATTTACACTTTGTACAAAATTCTTTTTCTTCATTCGTAGGATTTCCTCCTTCTGCGTCACGCATAAAGCAGTATTTTACCGGGCAATGCGGCAGGCCGAATGTGTGCCCCAATTCATGTATTGCAACTTTAAATAACTGGCCGTTAATTTCTTTTTTTGTAAAACGATAAGTGGAAGCAATGCAGGCATTGCCAGGACAAAATCCTAATCCCATCACTCCCCAATCTGCCACTCCAGCCTTGGTTGTACTGATATCTTTATTGGTCAGGCCAATGGTTTTATGACCAGCTTCAGTACGACTACGCAAGAAATTTATTAATGAATCTGCACGGTAACGGTTTCTTGCTGCATAATACGCAGTTGTGGGTAAAGCAATTGGTTTATTAATGCTGATAAAAGGATAATTCTTTTTCAACCCTGCAAAAACATAATCTACCTGTGCAGCAGTAATGCCAACAAAAGGCTGCAGATCAATTACAATAGTTGTTTCGGCAACAGGAGTTGTTGAATGCTTTTTATTAACGCAGAAGCAGAAAAATATCAGTAAAATACAAACAGTTTTGTACGGCATAAAATAAAGTTCTTAATAAAAGTACTTTATCATCCCTTAATTAAATCACAAAACCATCAGGTATTATTGCTCTCTTTTTAAGTACTACTATTCCATCCTTTACTGCATATAATGCATGATCAGTATCGGCTAAATGTGCGCCGCCGGTAATACTTACATTGTTACCAATGCGGCAGTCCTTATCAATGATGGCATTTTCAATTTTACAATTTTCTCCAATGCCCAGTTTGGGTATATTTCTTTCAAGTGAATGTGCCATTTCCGGAATGGTTTCATAATAATCGCTACCCATGATATAAGAGCTGATGATTTCTGTTCCTTTACCAATTCTTGTACGGATACCAATTACACTACTTACGATCCTTGATGCGTCAATGATTGAACCCTCGGCTAAAATACTGTGTTCAACATGCGTATTGCCGATCTTCATCGGCGGTAACATACGTGCACGGCTAAAAATGGCTCTGGTGTTATCAAACAAATTAAACGGTGGAATTTCAAGCGTTAAAGCCAGGTTGGCTTCATAAAAAGAGTAGATATTCCCAATATCTGTCCAATAACCATCATACTGAAAACTCACAACTTTTTTGTTGCTGATAGAATCAGGGATGATCTCTTTTCCAAAATCAGTAGCGTCTTTCTTATCTATCAATAGCTGATCAAAAAGCATTTTGCGGTTGAAGATATAAATACCCATTGATGCCAGGTATTTACGGCCCTGCAACTGCATTTCAACGCCTGTATCGCTTTCCCATTCAGGCAATAATTCTTTGGCAGGCTTTTCAATAAATGAGGTTATTAAATTATCGTCATTTGCTTTTAATATACCGAATTCAGGCGCTTCTCTGTCGCCAACGGGTATGGTAGCAATGGAAATATCTGCTCCTTTCTCAATATGATTTTCAAACATTTCCCTGAAATCCATCTGGTAAAGCTGATCGCCACTTAAAATTAAAACATAATCAAAATCGTTGTTTTGTATATGTTTTAAAGATTGCCTGACGGCATCTGCAGTTCCCTGGAACCATCCCAGGCTGTCGGGTGTTTGCTCTGCAGCCAATATGTCTACAAAGCCGCTGCTGAAAGCACTGAACTGGTATGCATTCTTTATGTGCTTGTTTAAAGAGGCAGAGTTGTACTGTGTAAGTACAAACATGCGGTTGATGCTGGAGTTGATGCAATTGGAAATGGGAATAT
>JAOAUI010000186.1 GCA_030157685.1 Ferruginibacter sp.
ACAGCCATACTCTCTTTCATTATTGTATTTGGCATTGTAAAAGCATTTACCAATTATTATACAGGTGCGTTAGCCAACCGGTTCGGAAGAAAAAATCTTTTAGTGGCAGGTTGGATAATTGGTACTCCCATTCCATTCATGCTCATGTTTGCACCTTCGTGGGGTTGGATAATTGCAGCCAATGTGCTGTTAGGTATCAACCAGGGTCTGACCTGGAGCAGCACTGTGGTTATGAAAATTGACCTGGTTGGCGAAAAGCAAAGAGGCTTTGCCATGGGGTTAAATGAGTTTGCAGGTTATATTTCGGTAGCACTAGTTGCATTTTTAACCGGCTGGATTGCCAGTGAATATGGCATCAGGCCATACCCGTTTTATACAGGCATTGTATTGGTTGCTTTGGGGTTATTGTCAAGCATATTCCTGGTGAATGATACCAAACACCATGTAGCAAAAGAAACAACAACCAATACAATCCCCAGGCTTAAAAATATTTTTTGGGACACCACCTGGAAAAATAAAAACCTGGGTTCAGTAACACAGGCAGGCTTAATCAATAACCTAAATGATGGCATGGCCTGGGGCATTTTTCCTATCCTGCTTGCAACAAAGGGATTTACAATTACACAAATCGGAATCATCACAGCTATCTATCCTGCTGTATGGGGCATTGGTCAATTATTAACCGGTCGAATGGCTGATAAGTTTTGTAAAAAGGATATGCTTTATACAGGCATGTTAATACAAGCCATTGCTTTAATTGCATTGGTTTGGGCAAACAGCATGTTACATTATGTGGTACTGTCCTCCATTTTAGGTTGGGGTACAGCCATGGTCTATCCAACATTTCTGGCAACGGTTGCCGAAAATACCAATCCACAGGACAGGGCTAAAAGCATTGGTATTTTTCGCCTGTGGCGTGATTTGGGTTATGCTATCGGTGCCATACTTACCGGAATTATTGCAGATTTAATAAACATCAATGCAGCAATCATCGTTATTGGCTTACTTACCACGGCATCAGCATTTATCATCCGTTACAGAATGACATGCAAAACCGGCGGCGCTCTTAAAATATGGGATTGGATAATAAAAAAGCATATGCCACGTGGCTTAACAAAAAAAGGAGACATGCAGATGAATTTTTTTGGGAATTAGCTTTTTGCAACTGTAGTACTATTTTAAGCGCCTTGTTTTATTAAAATTGAAACATAAGCCATTATTTTTGCTGCGTGAAAACAATCATGCTCATATTCAGTATTTACCTGCTGGTGTTGCCGGGCATCGCCTGTGCCGGAGAAGATAAATGCAGCGATGAAACGGAGAACGTTGCTACGCAAGCAGCCAATCATTCGGATCATGAAGACGATGAAGATTGCGGCAATTTTTGCAGCTGCTCCTGTTGTGTGCATATTGTTTCTGTAAATTTTCAATTAGCTTTTATTCTTTGTGATAAGCCCCTGCTTAAAAGCAAGCAGCTTTCATCTTACTATAGTATTTCTCTTCCATCCAACTATTTTGGAAATATATGGCAGCCGCCAAAGATGAGTTAGTTTATAGAACAGAAACTAATCATCTTATTTTAAAATAATTTTAATGCAAAAAATAATAACGTTGCTTCTGGCAACATTAGTGGTATGTAGTGCAGCTGCACAAAATAGTTTTACGGCAATTATAAAAGACGGTAAAACACTTCAGCATTTAAGCGGTGCCAGCATAGTTTTAAATAATAGTGCCATTGTCAGCAATGCCGACAGTAGCGGCAGAATCGAATTAAATAATATCCCAAATGGAAACCAAAGCATTTCATTCAGCTTTGCAGGATATGAAACAGTAACACAGGAATTTGTTTTTCCCCTGGCAGATAAAAGTACTATCACCATTCTTTTAACTGCGGTTGAAGAAGACATGGAAGAAGTGATTGTGCAAAGTACCCGTACAAGCCGCACCATTGCCAACACACCCACCCGGGTTGAAACCATTGATGGCGAGGAGCTGGACGAAAAAAATAATATGCGGCCTGCCAATGTATCTATGTTATTGCATGAAAGTACCGGTTTGCAGGTACAGCAAACATCGGCCACCAGTGGCAATGCCAGCATACGTGTGCAGGGGCTTGATGGAAAATACACCCAGCTTTTAAAAGATGGATATCCCAACTATGGCAATTTTGCAAGCGGGTTGAGCATCCTGGAAATTCCACCACTTGATCTGAAACAGGTAGAAGTGATAAAAGGCCCGGCTTCTACTTTGTACGGTGGTGGCGCCATTGCAGGTGTTGTAAATTTTATTTCTAAAATGCCCGGCGAAAAACTTGAAGCTGATTTTATGTTTAACCAATCGCATATTGGCCAAACAAATGTTGGTGCATACATCTCACAAAAGAAAGGCAAATTTGGATTTAGTTTTTTAGGATTGGGAAATCTTCAGAAAGCTTATGATGTAGATAAGGATGATTTTTCGGAGTTGCCGCGGAACAAAAATTTCACTATCAATCCAAGGTTGTTCTTTTATCCGGATGCATCCTGGAGTATCATGCTTGGTCACAGTTATACCTGGGGATGGAATACCGGCGGCGATATGGTGAAGATAAAAGAAAATGGAAATGCCCTGCATACTTATTTTGAAGAGAACAGTACGGTAAGAAATTCTACCACGCTGGAAATTGATAAGAAATTTAAGAGCGGTAATAAACTAAAACTGAAACAAAGTCTTGGTTTATTTGACAGGGTAATTACTTTGCCCAATTATGCTTTTTCGGGTTTTAATACCAATAGTTTTACCGATTTATCTTACCTGGTAAAAAGGCAAAAGCACACGGTTATAAGTGGCGTAAATATTGTTTTTGATAAATTCAAACACCGCAATATGAGGGTAATAGATGCGCAGACATTTACAGCCGGTATTTATATACAGGATACCTGGGATTTAACCAGCAGGGTGATTTTAGAAAGTGGTTTAAGAGTAGATAATATGCGTTTTAAAAATGCAGGCTATACCAAAAATCAAACTTTTGTTTTACCAAGAATCTCAGGGTTGTTTAAAATCAGTGATAAGATCAGTTCCAGGATTGGCGGCGGCCTGGGTTATAAAACGCCCACTGTTTTTACCGAAGAAACTGAACGGTTGCAATATCAAAACCTGCAGGCTTTAAATAATGTGGAAGCGGAGCGGAGTGTTGGTGGAACTGCTGATATCAATTTTAAAACAAAGATTACTAATGACTTTGCTTTCAGCATTAACCAGCTATTTTTTTACACCGCTATCAGTAAGCCGCTTGTGCTACATGTTGATGGGTTTGGTAATTATTCTTTTTCCAATGCCGCAAAGGCTGTTACCAGCAGCGGTTTTGAAACAAACCTGAAATTTATTTACAAAGAAGATTTGAAATTATTTGCAGGATATACTTATACCCATGCAAAAGCAGGGTACTTAACAGGCAACCAGTTTTTACGACTGCTGCCTAAAAATAAACTGAACCTTACCTTGATGTATGAGAAGGAAGATAATTTTAAACTGGGGCTGGAAGGATATTTAACCGGCAACCAATATCTGAACAATGGAAGCAGAACACCCTCTTTTTGGGAGTTTGGTTTTATGGCACAGAAGACATTCAGAAAAGTATCTTTCTTTATCAATTTTGAAAACTTTACCGATCAGCGGCAGAGTAAATATAAAACGGTTGTTAATCCACCACATAATAATCCTACGTTTGATGATATCTGGAACCATACCGAAGGTTTTGTGGTAAATGGAGGTATAAAAATTAAACTGTAATGAAAATACATACAGCAATGCCTGCAGGTTTAAAACCGTTTTACAGGGAAGAACTTTTATTGGCAAAAAAGGAGTTTGATAAAAAGCATTATCAGCAAAGCTGGCGGCATTTGGAAAGGGCTCACATTCTGGGGCAACCTTATCCTTTGGCACATACTGCTGTGCATTGGAAAATGTTAGGCTTTGGTATTAAAATAAAGAACAGCAAAGAAATTATCGGGCAACTGCCAAGATTATTGTTTGGTGGTGTAAAATCATTTGTGGGGAAAATTCCCGTGGGCAATACAGGAGGAGCAAATGTTCCTCCGCTGCTTTCCATGGAAATACCAGAAGACCTGCTTTTAATAATTAACAGGAGTAAAAACTTATAAACTTTTTAACGCCGCAATCATAGCAATAGGGTCGGCAGCTTTAAATACTGTACTGCCTGCCACCAACACATCGGCACCGGCATCTATAATTGATTTTGCATTTTCCAGTGTTACGCCGCCATCAATTTCTATTTTAACCTGTAAAGAGCGCTCATCAATCATTTCACGCAGTTGTTTTATTTTTAGCAATGTGTGTGGAATGAATGATTGTCCGCCAAAGCCAGGGTTTACACTCATTAAACAAACCATATCAATATCTGCCAGTATATCTTTTAAAGCATCAACCGGTGTATGCGGATTAACAGCAACACCAGCCTTCATCCCCAGGCTTTTAATTTGCTGTATGTTACGGTGCAAATGCGGACAGGCTTCTATATGTACCGATAAAATATCGGCACCTGCTTTTTTAAATGCTTCGGCATAATTGCCGGGTTCTTCAATCATTAAATGTACATCGCATATTTTATTCGTAGCTTTTCTGAACACTTCCACAAACATGGGCCCGTAACTGATGTTAGGTACAAAGCGGCCATCCATAATATCAAGGTGGTACCAGTCGGCGCTGCTGTCATTCAGCATTTTACATTCAGCTTCTAAATTTAAAAAATTGGAGGCGAGGAGTGAAGGGGCGATGATGGGCATTTTAGTTATGAGTTAAAAGTTAAAAGTTGATAGTTGATAGTTGATAGTTGATAGTTGATAGTTGATAGTTGATAGTTGATAGT
>JAOAUI010000187.1 GCA_030157685.1 Ferruginibacter sp.
TGGTTGGTGGTTTCAATAAAACGAAACACATCACTCTTTACCACATTAAAATTTTCAAACTTCAGTTCTTCCGATGTCTTTTTAATAAAATCATACATCTTGCTGTCCTTCTCCACAATGGTAATATCCGGCGCTCCCCTGCTGGCCAGTTCGTAACTGATGCAACCGGTGCCGCCAAAAAGGTCAAGCACTTTTAATTCATCAAATTCCAGATTATTTTGCAGAATATTAAACAAACCTTCTTTGGCAATATCTGTTGTAGGCCTGGTGTAGGGCATATTGGCAGGTGGACTGATCCTTCTGCCCCCATGTATGCCGCTGATTATACGCATGATGCCAAAGCAAATAAATGACTGAAAAAATGTGGCGGATGTTTTTGTATACCATCATCATAAGTATAACCCTCAGGAAGTTTATCTAACTCAATATTTAAAAAATATTTGTAGATGGAAGCATACAAACCCGAGTTCTCGTCAATCATACCATTTATATGCAGCGTTACAGAATCAGGGTGCACATCAAAGCCCTTACAAACATTCAGCAAATGAAAAACACAATCATCTGCATGTGTGTAATTGAAGTTTTGTATTACCTGCAGTTTGCCTTCCCTGCAAAGCATAATGGTTAAACTGTTGCCGTAAAAAACGGTAAACAAATGATTGCCTTCGGGCATATCCCGGTTAACTATGGCACTAAACAAATGTGTTTGTGTAGTAACCGGTAAAGCGGCCGAAAAAATATCAATAACCGGTTCCGGTATGCGGTATACATTGTGCAGGTTATGCTTGTATAAAAAATCTGAATGGACGATTCCCTGCTTTGCATCACCAAAAACAAGGTTCAGCATGTTCAGGTTATGGTCTGCATTCATCAATTCTGCAGGTACTAAAATACTTTCGGTAAAGGCCCAAAAGATATGTGATCTGCTATATTGTTTTTTCAGCAAATTTTCATTGCTGCATATTTCCCTCAGTTCCCCGGCTATTTCAGTTTCTTTGATTCCCGGCGGAAAAGGATAGATGACTGCGGCTTTAAAACAATTGTCTGCCCCCAGCACAACAAGCGAAAAGCCCATGGGGCCTGCTTCTGTAAATAATTGGGCTGTTTCAAAATCAATTTCTGGTGACTGTATATTAAAAGATGGATTCACATGTTGCATTTCGGTGGCAAAATAAGATATTTTTGC
>JAOAUI010000188.1 GCA_030157685.1 Ferruginibacter sp.
TGGAAGAAGGCACCTGGATGGGCCATGTGATTGAGCATATTGCACTGGAAATTCAGACCCTGGCAGGCATGGATACCGGCTTTGGCCGAACCAGGGGCACGGGCAAAGATGGCGAGTACTACGTATGTTTTAGTTATATGGAAGAAGATGCAGGTATTTATGCCGCAAAAGCTGCTGTAAGAATTGCCCATGCTTTGATATTTGAAGAGGAATACGATATGGATGAAGACATACAAAGATTAAGAGAGATACGGGAAGACACGAGACTTGGTCCCAGTACGGGTTGTATTGTGGATGAAGCTGCCAAGAGAGGCATTCCTTTTATCCGTTTAAATAAACATTCGCTGGTGCAATTGGGTTATGGTGTTAATCAAAAAAGAATACGGGCAACCATTGCCAGCACCACCGGCAATATTGCGGTGGATATTGCATGCGACAAGGAAGAAACAAAAAATTTACTGGGCGCTGCCGAAATACCCGTGCCAAAAGGTGATGTGGTAAGAACTGAGGAAGGATTGCAGGATGCCATTGACCGCATTGGTTATCCCTGCGTAATAAAACCCATTGATGGTAATCATGGGAAAGGGAATACTACCAATATTATAGATTGGGAGATGGCTTTAAAAGCATTTGCAGCAGCTAAAGTTTATGGCCGCAGTGTAATTGTTGAAAAATACATTACCGGTTTTGATTTCCGTATACTGGTTATCAATTATAAATTTATTTGTGCGGCGTTGCGTACGCCGGCTTCGGTTGTAGGTGATGGAAAAAACACCATTCAATATTTATTAGATGAAGTTAATAAAGACCCACGCCGCGGTTACGGACACGAAAAAGTGCTGACACAAATTACCATTGATGATTTTACAAAAATAATGCTGGATGAAAAAGGTTACACTTTAGACACCGTTCCCGCAAAAGATGAATTGGTTTTGTTGAAACCAACGGCCAACCTTTCTACCGGTGGCACCAGTACCGATGTTACGGATGAAGTGCATCCTGCCAATATTATGATGTGCGAACGCATTGCAAAAATAATCGGACTTGATATTTGCGGTATAGATATTATGGCTACCGACCTTCGTACGCCGGTGAAAGAAAACGGCGGCGCCATACTGGAAGTGAATGCAGCACCGGGTTTCCGTATGCACATTGATCCATCGGTTGGTTTACCACGCAATGTGGCCGAGCCGGTTGTGGATATGCTTTTTCCGAAAGGAAGCGCAGGCACCATACCCATTATTGCTATTACCGGTACCAATGGCAAAACAACTACCACCCGGCTTACAGCACATATTGCAAAAACAGCCGGTTACAAAGTTGGTTACACCACCAGCGATGGTGTGTACATACAAAACCAGATGATGATGAAAGGTGATTGCACGGGGCCAGTATCATCTACTTTTGTTTTAAAAGATCCCACAGTTGATTTTGCAGTGCTGGAATGTGCCCGTGGCGGTATTTTAAAAAATGGATTGGCTTTTCAAAACTGCGATGTAGCCGTTGTAACCAATATCAGTGCAGATCATATTGGTTTGGGTGGTATTGACAACATGGAGCAAATGGCTAAGGTAAAACAGGTTGTACCTGAAACAGTTTTTACCCATGGCTATGCCATTTTAAATGCTGATGATGATTTGGTTTATGCCATGAAGGAAGGATTGAAATGCAATATCGCATACTTCAGCATGGATGAAAATAATCCCCGGATAAAAAAACATTGTAAAGAAGGTGGCTATGCAGCAGTTTTTGAGAACGGTTATATCACCATTATGAAAGGCACCTGGAAGATAAGGGTGATTAAAGTAAGTGAAGTGCCGGTAACTTATGGCGGTAAAGCACTGCACAATGTAATGAACTGTTTACCTGCTGTACTGAGTACTTATTTTTGGCGCAATATTGAAATTGAAGATATTAAACTGGCATTACAAACCTTCGTTCCATCATCTACCCAAACACCGGGCAGGCTGAACATGTTCCAGTTCAAGCATTTTCAGTTTTTGGTTGATTTTGCCCATAACCCCGCCGGGCTTGAACTGCTCTGCGATTTTATAAGCAAACTGGATGGCGAACCAAAAGTGGGCATCATCAGCGGTACCGGCGACAGAAGAGATGAAGACATTAAAGAGCTGGGCCGCATTTCGGGCAGATCCTTTGATGAGATCATCATACGCCAGGATAAAAATTTACGTGGCCGTACTGCCGAAGAAATTGTAAACCTGTTGGTAGAAGGCATTAATGAAACAAAAGCTAAAGACATTCCGGTTGATATTATTTACAATGAGAAGGATGCCATTATGCATGCATACAACAATGCAAAGCATGGGTCTTTAATTACGATAATGTGCGATGTGGTGGCGGAAGCGCTGGATTTGATAAAGGGATTGAAGGAAAAAGAGGATATGGAATAGTATAGAACTTTATAAAAAGCATTTGGGAGGTAAAAGCATAACCCTTATTTTTGCACTCCAAATAATTTTTGGGCATCAAGCTGGGTTATGGTGTAAAGGTAGCACAACAGATTTTGATTCTGTTTGTCTAGGTTCGAATCCTAGTAACCCAACAAAAAAGAACTGATTACTCAGTTCTTTTTTCGTTTATATAAGCTTAGTTTACTTACTTAACCAGTTCTGTAATCACTTTCCCCATACTACCGCTTGGCATTTGTATATGCAGCATAGCAGCAATGGTTGGCGCAATATCTGTCATATAGGTTTCCCGGTTTGTTTTGCCCGGCTTTACACCCCATCCAAAAAACACACAGGGAATATGTGCATCATACGGGTTCCATAAGCCATGGGTAGTACCTTTTTTGCCACCGTCAAAATAACCGGCCTTAAGGGTAAACTGTATATCGCCGCTGCGTTTGGTGTTGTAACCATTGACCAGCATTGTTTTTTGTGGCTCGGGTAAAGTAGTTGATGCCAGTTTATCTGTTTCAAAAGCTGTAATGATAAATGGTTTTGCCTGCAATACTTTTATCACTGCCTTTTTTACTGCCGCCACATCTTTACCCTGCTTTTCCAATTCGTTGATGTTAAGGTATACCTGGTAGTTCTGCAAACTTTGCACAGCTCTTGTTACACCAAAATCTGTTTCTATCATTTTGTTAAGTTCTATCCTTAAATCAGCATCTTCAAAATTACCGCCCGGTATCTTATGCTCGGCTAAAAAAGCCGGAATATGCGCCACTGCATGATCGGCCGATAAGAATACAGTATAGTTTCCTTTGCCCAGCTTTATATCCAGGTACAATAAAAAATCAGCAATGTCTTTATCCAGCCTTAAATAAGTATCTTCTATCTCAACAGAATTAGGCCCAAATGAATGGCCAATATAATCGGTGGAAGAAATGCTGATGGCTAAAAAATCAGTTACTGTATTTTTTCCCAACGATTCACTTTCTATTGCAGCTTTGGCAAAATCAAAAGTAAATGTATTGGCAAAAGGTGTTGTGCGGAACGATTCATATTTAAAGCTGTCGGATATGGCCGAAAGTTTATGAGGAAAGGTAACAGTCTTCTCTCCTTTAATGGCAGTCTCATAAGGCTTATCATCCTCAGTACTCAGGTCGTACTTATTTAAAGGCAATAAAGTTGTCCAGTCTTTACTCATATATTTTCCGGCAAAATCTTTTGCATTAAACTGATCAACCCATGCCGGCAGTGCATTCATGTAATGCGTGCTGGTTATCCATTTGCCGGCATCGTACCAATAAGCCGCATTGGCACTATGGCCTGCAGGTAAAATAGAACCACGGTCCTTTAATGCAATGCCAATCACTTTGCTTTTAAAATTATTGCTCAGCCTCAGTTCATCTGTTATGGTTGTTACCCACATATTAGCCGGACTCATTTTACCGGCCCTGCCAGTATTACCCACTGTTGAAACAGTGGAATCATCAGTGCAGTAAATATTTTTGCCGGTGTTTTTATCAAACCAGTTATTACCAACAATACCGCTGATGGCTGGCACACTGCCGGTGTAAATACAGGTATGGCCCACGGCTGTATAAGTGGGCATATAAGGAATAAAATTATTTTCAGAACTGAACCCTTCTTTCAACATACGCTTAAAACCTCCTTCGCTGTAAAGCGCATTATAGCGGTACAGGTAATCCCAGCGCATCTGGTCTATTACCAAACCAACAACCAGTTTGGGTTTCCCTTTGGTACCTTGTGAGGCTTTTTGTGCAAAAGCAGCAACAGTAAAAAAGTAAAAAGTAAAAAGTAAAAAAGATCTGCGTAGCATTTCAATCGGTTTTTGCAAAGATACCCGATAAGGCCATTAATTGATATGAATAGCCATGTTATGCCAATGTTATGAGTTTTGCAGGCAATGCCGTATTTTTGCAGCCAGCTAAAGACCTCACCCCAACCCCTCTCCGAGGGAGAGGGAACTGTGAGAAATAAGCGAAGATTGTTGCGAAGTTGAATAAATCTAAAATCGTAAATCTAAAATCATAAATCAGCATGGATGTTTTTGAAAAATTAGTAAAAGACGGTGGCCCCATTGGCCAGCATATGGACAGAGCCCACGGCTATTTCACTTTCCCAAAATTAGAAGGCGAACTGGGACCAAGAATGCAGTTTCGTGGAAAAGATATGATCGTTTGGAGCCTGAACAATTACCTGGGCCTTGTTAACCACCCCGATGTTAGAAAAGCTGATACCGAAGCCGCCGCCAAATATGGTATGGGCAACCCCATGGGTGCCAGGATGATGAGTGGAAATACTGCACAACACGAAGAACTTGAAAAAGTGATCAGCGAATTTATAAGCCGTGAAGATACCATGCTCCTCAACTTCGGCTACCAGGGCATTATGAGTTGTATTGATGCATTGGTAAACCGCCG
>JAOAUI010000189.1 GCA_030157685.1 Ferruginibacter sp.
AGACTTACGCAAACAGGAAGCTTTAGACTACCATTCAAAAGGCCGCCCGGGTAAAATAGAAGTAGTACCCACCAAAGAGGCCAAAACCCAAAGAGACCTTTCACTTGCATATTCGCCCGGTGTTGCAGAACCTTGTCTGGAAATTGCAGCCAACCCCGAAGACGTTTATAAATACACTGCCAAGGGGAACCTGGTGGGTGTTATCAGCAATGGCACAGCGGTTTTAGGCCTGGGTAATATTGGCCCCGAAGCCGGTAAACCGGTGATGGAAGGGAAAGGTGTTCTATTCAAAATATTTGCTGATATTGATGTTTTTGATATTGAGATCAACGAAACTGATCCTGAAAAATTTGTGCAGATAGTTCAATCACTGGAACCAACTTTCGGTGGTATTAATTTAGAAGATATAAAAGCACCTGAGTGTTTTTATATTGAACAGGAATTAAAGAAGCGTTGCAAAATTCCCATCATGCACGATGATCAGCATGGTACGGCCATAATAAGTGCAGCTGCTTTATTGAATGCACTGATCCTACAAAAAAAGAAAATTGATAAAGTAAGAATTGTGGTTAACGGCGCCGGTGCTGCAGCCATGGCCTGTATGCAATTATATGAATCGCTGGGTGCAAAGCACAGCAACTTTATGGTTTTCGACCGTAAAGGAATATTGTACAATGGAAGGCCGGATGTGGATGAACAGAAACTGAAATTTTGTGTTGATGCCAAATACAAGGATTACGATCTGGCCAAAGCTTTTAAAGATGCCGATGTTTTTATTGGTTTAAGTGCCGGTAATACTGTTAGTCCGGAAATGGTGAAAAGCATGGCTAAAAACCCCATTGTCTTTGCCATGGCAAATCCAGATGCTGAGATCAATTACGATGTAGCAGTTGCTACCCGTAAAGATATTATCATGGCTACCGGCCGCAGTGATTACCCCAACCAGGTAAATAATGTACTGGGCTTCCCGTATATTTTTAGAGGTGCATTGGATGTAAGGGCAACAGCTATTAACGAAGCCATGAAACTGGCAGCAGTAAAGGCTTTGGCCGAACTGGCAAAAGCACCTGTGCCCGATATTGTTAATCTTGCTTATAACGAAAAGACCATCACGTTTGGTCCAACATATATTATTCCAAAACCATTAGATCCCCGTTTGTTATCAACCGTGGCACCGGCTGTTGCAAAAGCAGCCATTGAAAGCGGTGTTGCAAAATACCCTATTACCGATTGGGATAAATATGTAGATGATTTAAACCATCGCTTAGGTTTAGATAACCAGTTAAGCCGGGTTATCGGTAGCAAGGCACGTAAAGATCCCAAACGAATTGTTTTTGCCGATGCTGAAAATATCAAGATATTAAAAGTGGCTCAGCTGGTGATGGAAGAAGGTGTTGCTTATCCGATTTTACTGGGCAAGGAACATAAAATAAGGAAACTGGCCGATGAAAACGGAATAGACCTGGAAGGTATGCCTATCATGAACCCGGCTGATGATCAGCATGAAGACATAAGAAGAAAGTTTGGCGATTTGTTTTTTGAAAAAAGGCAACGCAAGGGTGTAAATAAATACGAAAGCTATAAAGCGATGAAAGACCGCAACCATTTTGGTTGTATGCTTATTGATAGCGGGGAAGCAGATGGTATGATCAGCGGATTGAGCAGGAATTATCCTGATACCATTCGTCCGGCGTTGCAAATAATTGGTACAGAGCCCGGCGTTAAAAAGATTGCAGGCATGTACATCATGTTTACCAAACGTGGTCCTTTATTTTTGGCTGATACAACTGTAAACTTTAACCCTACTGCTGAAGAACTGGCCGAAATAACTTTACTGGTTGCCAAAGAAGTAAAACTGTTTAACATCAAGCCAAGGATTGCTATGCTCTCCTACTCTAATTTTGGCAGCAGCGATTCGCCGGAAGCAAACCTGGTACGCAGGGCAAGGGAAATTGTAAAAGAAAAAGACCCTACATTAATATGCGATGGTGAAGTGCAAGGCATCCTGGCATTTAATAATGAAATTTTAAGAGAGAATTATCCATTTACGGAATTGTTGAGTGGCGATGTGAACACGCTCATCTTCCCTAACCTGGCGGCTGGTAATATTGCCTATAATTTGTTACAGGAAGTTGGCGGAACTGATTCTATTGGTCCGATCTTACTTGGTCTGAATAAGCCTGTTCACGTTTTGCAATTGGGAAGTTCTATTCGTGCCATATTTAATATGGTATTGATTGCGGTTGTAGATGCACAAACCAAATGCAAAACAAATACAAAGGAAGAAGTGAAGAAAAGTAAATGGTGGAAACGGAAAAGCAGTGGTTCGAAAGAAGCATAATTAAATACTTACGCTGGTGGAGTTGTACGGTGTACGCCCCATCAGCAAATGAAATAATCTTACATTCGTACATTTAACATCATACATCTTACATTAAAACATGCTTTTTTTTAACCACTTTGGCCGCTACCTTTTAATGCTGAAAGGCATGTTTACCAGGCCCGAGAACATGCGCATGTACTGGAAGGAATTGATGCACCAGTGTGTTGAAATTGGCGTAGGCTCATTGGGCATTGTTATCATCATTTCATTTTTTATGGGTGCGGTAAGTGCTGTACAAACCAGTTACCAGCTGGTTAGTCCGCTTATACCACTTACCACCATTGCACAAATTGTAAGAGACACAGTTATACTTGAATTTGCGCCAACCGTTGTTTGTATTGTACTGGCCGGTGTGGTGGGCAGTAAAATTGCCAGCGAGTTGGGCAATATGCGTGTGAGCGAACAGATAGATGCATTTGAAATTATGGGTATTAACACCAAAGGATACTTAATAATGCCAAAAATTGCGGCTTGTTTAATTACAATTCCTATGTTGGTGGTTTTGTCAATGGTACTTGGCATTTTAGGAGGCCGGTTGGCAGGCTCCGCAACAGGTATCTTATCAACAGATACTTACGATATGGGATTGGTACTGAATTTTGTACCCTACAACGTATTTTTTGCATTGGTGAAAGCATACACATTTGCATTTATAATCAGTACTATCCCCTCTTATTATGGTTACTATGTAAAAGGTGGTGCACTGGAAATTGGCCGAAGCAGCACAAAAAGTGTAGTGGTAAGTTGTGTAATGATATTGTTTGCAGATTATGTTTTGGCGGCCCTATTACTCAATAAATAAAGAATTGCTGGTTTAATTCAGCCTCTCATGATTGAATTTAAAAACATAAAGAAAAAATTTGACGACAAGATTGTTCTTGATGATGTGAGTCATACCATGGAAACTGGTAAGGCAAACCTGATTATAGGACAGAGCGGCAGCGGAAAAACAGTTTTGCAAAAATGCCTGGTTGGATTGTTTGAACCTGATGAAGGCGAGATCATTTACGATGGCGTGAGTTTTACGGATATGAATGTGGAAGAACGGAAATTATTACGCCAGCAGATCGGAATGCTTTTCCAGGGTTCTGCATTGTTCGATAGTATGACGGTTGAACAAAATATTATGTTTCCCCTGGACATGTTTACCAAAAGCAGTTTTTCTGAAAAATTAAAAAGGGTTAATGAAGTTTTGAACCGGGTTAATTTAGAAGGTGTAAATAAAAAATATCCGGCTGAACTAAGTGGTGGTATGAAAAAAAGGGTGGGTATTGCACGGGCCATCGTGCTTAACCCAAAATTTTTGTTCTGCGATGAACCCAACTCGGGCCTTGATCCGCAGACCTCGATGGTGATTGATAAACTGATACTGGATATAACCCGTGAGTTTAACATGACCACTGTAATTAATACCCACGACATGAACAGCGTAATGGAAATGGGCGAAAACATTATTTACCTGTACGAAGGCAAAAAAGAATGGACGGGCAATAAAAAAGATATCATCTTCTCCAAGAATGAGCGACTGAACGGTTTCATTTTTGCATCTGAATTTTTGCAGGATGCCAAAGACATGCGTATGCTGGAAGCAAAGGGCAAGATTAGTGATGACAGAGATATGGATGCAATGTTGAAGGGTGACAAGTTAGATTAAAAAAGCCTCAATTGCCCGCTTTAATAAAAGCCCAATCACAGCCCTCCTTTTCAACGGAGCGTCGCCACTTCCGCCCAATCAAGGCTCAAAAGCCGGTAACCAAAATATCCCTTTCGCCAATCGCCTCATCTCCCCTATCTTTGCGCCAATTCTTAATTCCTAATTATTAATTCCTGATTGAAATGTCTGTTTTAGTTAATAAAGATTCCAAAATTATTGTACAGGGTTTTACCGGTACAGAAGGTACTTTTCATGCTACGCAAATGATTGAATACGGCACCAATGTAGTGGGTGGTGTAACGCCGGGTAAAGGCGGTACTGCTCATCTGGATAAGCCTGTGTTTAATACTGTTGCTGATGCGGTTAACACAACCGGTGCCAATGTGAGCATTATTTTTGTGCCGCCGGCTTTTGCTGCCGATGCCATTATGGAAGCTGCCGATGCCGGTATTGGGCTGGTGGTTTGTATTACCGAAGGTATTCCGGTGCAGGATATGGTGAAAGTAAAAAATTACCTGGCCGGCAAGCACACAAGATTGGTTGGGCCAAACTGCCCCGGTGTTATAACTGCCGAAGAATGTAAAGTGGGCATAATGCCCGGCTTTATTTTTAAGAAAGGCAGAATTGGAATTGTTTCAAAATCGGGCACGCTTACTTATGAAGCTGCCGACCAGGTTGCTAAAGCAGGGCTGGGAATTTCTACGGCTATTGGTATTGGTGGGGACCCTATTATTGGCACCACCACCAAAGAAGCAGTTGAATTATTTATGAATGACCCCGAAACCGATGCCATTGTAATGATTGG
>JAOAUI010000190.1 GCA_030157685.1 Ferruginibacter sp.
AGGTTGTCAAGGCTTCATCGGGCCATTACCCTCTGCCTTTCTTGATAAGTGATAACTAAAGAACTGGTACAAAGGTAATGGCGGAATTTTCAAACAACCAAATAAAAATTGCACAATAATTTGTGAAAATATTAAAACGCTTAACAGTAAAGGGTTTTGCGGGAAAAATTATTTTATATTTTTCCGCATCCATTCCTCCTGGGAAACAGCTGCTTGTTCCAAACTAACCCGTTCAGCAATTTTTTCCTGCCCCTTAATGATGGATTTAGATACCATACTATGCTCAATTACTTCATCTTCCTTCATGCCCATCATTTTCATCAGGGGTATTAGTTTATCGCTGCCAAAATGCCTGAACAAGGGTTCGTCCATGGCACTGAATACAATTATTTTTTCAGTATCCCAGTTTCTGATCAATTCCAACTCTTTGGTATGCAATGGATAATGCTCAACAAAAACCGGCTTCTTATTCAGCAGCTTTGATGCATGCAGGTGATGGGTTTCGGTGATGAGAGCTTCATCAAGTCCTTGTTGTACGAAAAACTCTTTAAACTTAACCGCAGTATCGGCAAACCAGCAAATGAACAAACGGTCAGGCTCTTTCCTGGCTAGTTCAGCACAGGCGTTCATTTTAGCTTTAGTTGAAACATAAGCCCGGTCAACAAAAACATGATTGTCTGCACCTTCATCCTTCTTACCAAATAAATTAAAAAGCATACATAAAATTGAAAAGCAAATTTAGGCAACAATGTTCCCTTCAACAAATCAACATTTAATTTGTTTGTATCTTTAGCGTAAGTAAGTACACATGGCGAAAGTAAAAAAAGCTTCTTCTGAAGAAAGAATAGACAAGGATTTTATAGAAGTATTTGGGGCAAGAGAACATAACCTGAAGAATATTGATATTAAAATTCCCAAAAACAAACTGGTTGTTTTTACAGGAGTTAGTGGCAGCGGTAAATCATCGCTGGCATTTGATACGCTGTATAATGAAGGGCAGCGACGCTACATGGAAAGTTTCAGTGCCTATGCCCGGCAATTTGTGGGCGATATGGAACGGCCTGATGTTGACAAGATCACCGGTTTATCTCCGGTAATTTCCATCGAACAAAAAACAACCAACAAAAATCCCCGCAGTACGGTTGGTACGGTTACAGAAATTTACGATTTTCTGCGTTTGCTGTATGCCAGGGTGGGAGAGGCTTACAGCTACAACACCGGAAGAAAGATGGTGAAGTTCAGCGAGGAAGAAATTGTGACCAACATCTTTGAAAAATTTGAGAATAAAAAAATAAGTGTACTGGCGCCATTGGTACGGGGAAGAAAAGGGCATTACCGGGAACTTTTTGAAGACATACGCAAGAAGGGTTATTTGAAAGTTAGGGTTGATGGTGAAGTGCTTGATCTTACACCCAGGATGCAGATCGACCGATACAAAATTCACGATATAGAAGTGGTGGTTGACAGGCTGGCTGTAACAGATGAAATGCGGTTCAGATTAAGCCAAAGTGTGCAAAAAACTTTGCAATTAGGGAAAGATCTGATGTTTCTTTTAATAAATGAAGATGATAAAGTAGTTCAGTACAGTAAGCTGTTAATGTGCGAAGAAACCGGTATCAGTTATGAAGAACCTTCGCCCAATGCGTTTTCGTTTAACTCGCCTTATGGGGCGTGCCCTACCTGCAGGGGTTTGGGCAATGTATATACCATTGATATGAATGAAGTATTGCCTGATGCATCCAAAAGCGTTGTGGAAGGTGGTATTGCTCCTTTGGGAGAGGAAAGAGATGCAAGTGTTTTTCAACAAGTGGTTGCTTTTGCAAAAAAACATAAGATCAATTTAAACAAGCCGGTTAAAGAATTACCCAAAGCACAGCTTGATCTGCTTTTGTATGGCGACCAGGGTATTAATCCTGAACTGCAACTTGATTTGAGTGATGAAACCGTACCGGAAGTTTTTACCGGAAGTTATGAAGGCATCATTCCTATGCTGAAAAGATGGTTTGGTTCTTCGCAAAGCTCGGAGATGTTGCGCAGCTGGGTTGAAGGTTATATGCAACTGGCTATCTGCACATCCTGCAATGGTGCCCGTTTAAAAAAAGAAAGCCTTTGGTTTAAAATTGATAAGAGGAATATTGCCGAGCTGAGCAATTTAAATTTAGATAACCTGGCCGCCTGGTTTGATGGCATTGAATTGCGACTGAGCGATAAACAAAATGCCATTGCCAAAGATGTTTTAAAAGAGATAAGAGAAAGGTTACAGTTTTTATTAGATGTAGGGTTGACTTATCTTTCTCTTAACCGACCCTCTAAAAGCCTTAGTGGCGGGGAATCACAGCGTATCAGGCTGGCAACACAAATTGGTTCTCAATTACAGGGTATCACGTATATTTTAGATGAACCAAGCATTGGTTTGCATCAGCGGGATAACCAACGCCTGATTGCTGCTTTGCGTAATTTAAGAGATATTGGCAATAGCGTTTTGGTTGTTGAGCATGATAAGGATATTATGCTTGCATCCGATTACCTGGTTGATATTGGCCCCAAGGCCGGCAAGCATGGCGGCGAAATTGTTGCGATGGGTACACCGCAAACTATTTTAGATTCCAAATCGGAAACAGCACAATATTTGCTGGGAACAAAAAGTATAGCAGTGCCCAAAGAAAGAAGAAAAGGAAATGGAAAATTTATTGAGTTAAAAGGAGTGAAGGGTAATAATTTACAGAACGTGGATGTGAAATTTCCGTTGGGTAAATTAATATTGGTAACAGGTGTTAGTGGCAGTGGCAAATCAACCTTAATAAATGAAACGCTTTATCCATTACTGAGTAAATTCTGTTACAATTCAAAAGCAAACCCGCTGGAGTTTAAATCAATAAAGGGTTTGGAGCAGATTGACAAAGTGATTGAGATTGACCAGAGCCCCATTGGACGTACGCCCAGAAGTAACCCGGCCACTTACTGCGGTTTCTTTACAGATATAAGAACTTTATTTGCCATGGTACCCGAAGCAAAAATAAGAGGCTACACTGCGGGCCGTTTTTCTTTTAATGTAAAAAGCGGCAGGTGCGATGTTTGCGAAGGTGGCGGCATGCGTGTGATTGAAATGAATTTTTTGCCCGATGTTCATGTGCATTGCGAAAAATGCAATGGCAGAAGATACAACAGGGAAACACTGGAGATACGCTACAAAGGAAAATCAATCAGCGATGTGCTGGATATGACCGTTGATGAAGCGGTTGAATTTTTTCAACTGGTGCCATACATCTACCGTAAAATAAAAGTACTGCAGGATGTTGGCCTGGGCTATATTACGCTGGGCCAAAGCGCTGTAACATTGAGCGGCGGCGAAGCACAACGTGTAAAACTTTCAACAGAATTAGGGAAAAAAGACACCGGAAAAACATTTTACATTTTGGATGAACCTACTACCGGGCTTCACTTTCAGGATATAAAACTTTTACTGGAAGTGATAAACAAACTTGTTGACAGAGGCAATACCGTTTTGGTAATTGAGCATAATATGGATGTAATAAAAGTGGCGGATCATATTATTGATATTGGCCCCGAAGGTGGTGATGGAGGCGGCTTGGTTTTGTTTGAAGGTGTGCCGGAAGACCTGGTAAAAGTAAAGGAAAGTTTTACTGGCAAATATTTGCAGAATGAACTTGTATAGAAAAAAATAAAATGGTCTTTAATGTTGCCCATTGATATTGGGACGAAGTGATTGGTTCTTAAATTCATTTCCACTGGAAATAAATTTAAGAACAGAACAAGTTCGCAACGATGATGCTACAAAGAACCGTAGTTGGTATTAAAATAAAAAAATCCATGTCTCATAAACATGGATTTTGAATTAAAAAAGTGTAAGAGATGTCAACGAAATTCGAAATTTGTGGTTTCAGGGGTAATCTGTGAATATAAAAATACTCATAGCTCCTCTTTGGGGTTAAACTTCTGTTGTATCACGTACACTTATAAGTTTACTGATTATTTAAAAACTTCAAATACAATAATCAAACAGGCTGCAAAAAGAATCACCGCCTTGTACGATCCCGGATTTAACTGGTAATTGTTACTCATGGTTTTATTTTTTACGTTATACTATTAATATACTACCGGACACCTGGTTTGTTTCATTGCCGAATTTTGATAAATTGATCCAAGGCGTATGCCCAACTTCAGCACCAGCGAAAGATAAGTGTCTCCATCTTTCGAATCGCCTCTTTGATTACCGGCAGGAAACCTTGTCATACCCGGAAAAATAATCGGTTGTACTTTATCCGATAATTTATAAGCATTGGCAGCATCACCGGCCGATAAATACTTACTGAAATCATTCGGGTCTATATAATTCTTACTCACATCATCTATATAATCGGTAAATGTTTTTCTGTATAAAAGTTCAGAGCTTAGGATTACGCGTTCAGATGCATAATACTTTAAACCAGCACCCATTGGTATGTTTATCTGTGTTAATTTATAAGGTTTTGATTCAGGATATTCACTCATGCCCTGTCCTTCCAGGCGCAAAGGATGCAGCTCGTACCAGGTTTTATTTCCCGAAGCATCGGTTAAAGAACCTTTTGGATTAAAATGAAAAACGCCAATACCCAATAATGCATAAGGCCTTAGTTTGGGCTCGTATGTCTTATCTCTTCTGAACATCATGGTCGGAAAAAGTTCCAGCGCCAGGTATCCTTCTAAAACAGTTGATTTAAAATCAAGATTTCGTTGCTTGCGATACAATTCATTAATACCGGTTGTATTAATAATGTCATCGCTTCCTTCAAGATAAGTAACATCTGCAGCCAGCCTGATACCCAGCCAGCCTTTTG
>JAOAUI010000191.1:0-8077 GCA_030157685.1 Ferruginibacter sp.
TGGTGCAACTACAACCGGTGTTGCAAACTGCTCCACATCTTTATTACAGGAAGATAAAATAAACATCATTGCTACAACAGGCAGCAAAAAATGAATTTTGATCTTTTTAGCTATATATTTCATAATTAAATTTTTATTTGTTTTTGTTTGATACAATTTATGCTAACGATTAATAAATATTATATCCAAAACTTACATAGTATAAACCACCAACCTGAGAGTTGCCTATTGCGTTATAATAGTACTGGTTCAGCAAATTGGTTGCACCCAGTTTAATTACAGATTTGTTGGCCTTAGGCAGTTTTAAACTAACCTGCGCATCCAGGGTTTGAACAACCGGTAAGTTTCCTGTTGCAAAATCGCCCTGGTAAAGGAAAGCACCCTGGTAACGGTAGGCAACATTAAATCCTAAGCGTTTGCCGGGACCAAAACCTGAGTTACCCAGGTTAACATTGGCCTTGTACTTAGGTGCATTGAAATAAGCTACAAAAGTTGCAGGTACATCTTTCAATATATCTGAAGCAACATTGGCCCCTATGGTGAAATTCCATGGTAACCTGTAATCTACACTTAAACCAAAACCGTAGGTTTTAACCTTATCGGTTGAGTTAACAGGAATCGAAAGCCTTCTGCCGTTTAAGGTATCAGCTAATACAATAGCAGCTCCACTTGATTGAACGGTAACTTTTCTTCCTAAGAAATCTTTATAGGTTCCATAGTAACCGTAAACATCAACCAATAATTTACCCTGCATCATCAGGCCTTTAAAACCTGCTTCAAAAGAAGACAAAGATTCAGGCTTTAAATCCTGAGGCGTAAATGCCTTGATACTACCTGCTCTTAAAGCATCAAAATCATAAACAGGTTTTGTCGAAAAATTATAGTACTCCCTGAAGCCAGGGTTACCACCAATTAAATACACATTGCTACCTACAGCCAGGTTAATAAATTGCTGTTGGTTAGATGGAAAGCGATAAGCTGTTTGATATGATACACGGAAATTATTATTTTCCTTTATCTTAATCAAAGCAGTTGCTCTTGGTGTTACCCTTCCTTTAAAATTCTCGTTTTTGTCATAGCGGCCGGAAACAGTAAGATTAACTCGATTCATAATTTTACGGCTAAGCTGCATATAAGCACCATATTCAGAAATTTTAATTCTTCCCAGTGAATCTGCAAATAATGTTCCGCCTGAATTCAATACATATTGCTTATAGCTTCCGCCAATCAGCATATCAACCCATTTGCCGGTTAAATGAGTCAGGTTATAGGTTCCTTCAAGACTGTATAGATCTGATTTATCCAGTAATAAGGCGCCTCCGAGTTTAATAGGCATTTTACGTATTGAATCATACGATTTGGTAAATTGTGCGCTACCTGCAGCAGGGCGTCCAACATCAGATGCCGCTCTTGCTCCTGTATGTGCATCTGCATCTGTTGCGCCTGCTAATCTTAATGCCAAATAGGTTTGTGAGTATTGAGAGAACCAACCGGTAGCTCCACCGCTTGGTTTCCAGCTTTCGTTAAATAAACGGGTTGCAACAGTTGTGTTGTAAGATTCACCCGCATTTTCCTGGGTTGTATATGCCCTTAATGACCAGTACCTGTTAATGAACTCCAGTTTGTACTGACCCATTTTAAAATCTTTCAAAGAATACCTTTCGCTACCTGTGTACACTGTATTACCGGTTCCCCAGTATGCTGCAAATGTAGCTTCGGTGTGTGGCGTAATTTTATAATGCAACGATCCTCCCAGTTTAAAATTCACTGTATTTGGATTGGTAACTTCTTTTTCGGTATAACCTGAACGTGATACATTGATTGGAGCACCACTATTTAAAGTATCAATAAAGTTTTTAAGGAAAGGCGCTGCAGTAGCTCCAATTGCATTTAAAACAGCACTTCTTATTTCGGCAGTGGTTTCATCTCCATATATATTAATGCCGTCAAAATTCGGGTCAGATGCCCTTGTACCGGCTTTTACACTGCCGCCTGTAGCTGCACGTGCATAATTCCTGTAATCACGACCCTGCCAGTCTTTTGCCTGTAGTAACTCCGCATTTATTTTAAATGCAAATTTGTTTGAAACTTTTTTGGCCCATCTCATGGTCCAGTTATGGTAAGGAGATGCTGCACGCTGGCTGTAAGCGCCTGTATGCATTAAACCTTCTTTTACCAAAACAGATAAACCCTGGTACTTGAATGGGTTTTTGCTGTTGATCAGTAAGGTACCGTTCATACCGCCGGCACCATACAATGCCGATGAGGCACCTGACAAAAGCTCAATATTATCAACATCCAGTTCGCTTAAACCAATGATGGACGCAACAGAAAAGTTCAGGCCTGGTGCCTGGTTATCCATTCCATCTACCAACTGGTTAAAACGGGTATTACCACTACCGTTAAAACCACGGGTGGTTGGTGTTTTAAATGTTAAAGAAGAAGTTGTAACATCTACACCCTTTAAACTGGTTACTACATCATAATAACTGGCAACAGGCGAATTGCGGATATTTGCTGCACTCACCCTTTCAATAGATACCGGTGATTCCAGTATTTTTTGAGGAACCCTGTTGGCTGCAACTACAACTTCCTGTCCTAATGCATTGGTTGGTTTAAATTCAACCTGTGTAAGGCTTGCAGCACTTGAAACAGTTACTTCCTGTAATTCATATCCAACAGAAGAAATCAGAAGAGTAACCGGCAATTTTTTTACCGTTAATCTGAAATTTCCTTTGTCATCAGTAAAAGTACCGTTGTCTTCGCCTTTTACTATTACTGAAACAGCTCCAGATCCTTCTTTAGTACTGCTGTTTCTAACATTGCCGTTAATAGTTACATTTTGTGCAAAAGCGCCTATCGTAATGATATTAGCTAATAAAAATGCAACCAAATAGCTTGTAACTTTTCTCATATCGCGTTTTTTGGTTTTAAATATTAAGCAAATTAAGCATTGTTATTTCTACCTGAAAAATTTATTTTCCATGCCTGTTAACAACTTATTGGATGCATTTGAATTGATTTAAAACTGCTGTTGGTATTTTAGCAGCATGAAATCTTTCCAATTTGAGCACCAAACCGGTTTTTACTCCGGCAAAGTAAGAGATGTTTACTCAATTTCCAACAATTATTTAGTAATGTTTGCCAGTAACCGTATTTCGGCTTTCGATGTTATTTTGCCCCGTCCAATTCCATTTAAAGGACAGGTACTAAACCAGATTGCGGCATACATGCTGAATGCCACTAAAGATATATGCCCCAATTGGCTAATATCCACGCCTGCACCCCATGTAAGCATTGGTAAAAAATGCCAGCCTTTTAGAATTGAAATGGTGGTGAGGGGTAACTTAACCGGCCATGCCTGGCGCACCTATGCAGCCGGAAAAAGGATTTTATGCGGTGCCACAATGCCCGAAGGCATGAAAGAAAATGATTACTTCCCCAGCCCCATTATTACCCCCAGCACTAAGGCCGAAGAAGGGCATGATGAAGACATATCGGCTACCGAAATTATTACAAAGCAATTAGCCACCGAAGCCGAATGGAAAACCCTGTGCCATTATGCCCTGCAATTATTTGCCCGTGGTAAAGAAATTGCTGCCAAACAAGGTTTGATTTTAGTGGATACTAAATACGAATTTGGTAAAATTGGTGATGAGATTGTTTTGATGGATGAGATACACACACCGGATTCATCCCGCTATTTTTATGCCGATGGTTTTGAAGAAAGACAGGCTAAAGGAGAACGACAGAAACAACTGAGTAAAGAGTTTGTACGTGAGTGGCTGATTGAAAATAATTTTATGGGCAAGGAAGGACAAACCGTGCCTGAGATGAGTGATGAATGGATACAGACCATCAGCAACCGCTACATAGAACTGTACGAAAAAATTATTGGCGAAAAATTTGTGCCGGTTGAGTTGAATGATGAGGAAACAGAAAAGCTGGTTGTTGAGGAATTGAAGAAGTTGGGAGTATAGCATTACTTTTTATTCATCTCATCCAGTCTCGGCCTTAACCGTTTTTTGCTTTTATTAAATACCATCATCCCCTTATCAATGCCTTTCCGTAATTCAACCTGCTCTTCCAACGGTAAATTATAAACCGTTTGGCATTCAACAGTACAGCAGCCATCAAATTGTTTGGCGCATTCATCGCACTGTATAAATAATAAATGGCAGCCATCATTTTTGCAGTTGGTATGTGTATCGGCGGGCTTGCCGCACTGGTGGCATTTGGCAATAATATCTGCTGTTATCCGCTCTCCCAGCCTGTCGTCAAAAACAAAATTCTTTCCAATGAATTTTGTTTCGAGTCCGTCATTTTTTGCCTGCCTTGCATAATTAATGATGCCTCCTTCCAGGTGGTAAACGTGGTTAAACCCATGATGCAACATGTAAGCACTTGCTTTTTCGCAACGTATGCCGCCCGTGCAATACATGATAATGTTCTTGTCTTTTTTATCCTTCATCATATCCACCGCCATGGGCAGCTGCTCTCTAAAAGTATCGCTGGGTATTTCAATGGCTTTTTCAAAATGGCCCACTTCGTATTCATAATGATTGCGCATATCAATTACAACTGTATCATCATCCTGGAGTAATTCATTCATCTGCTTTGCATTAACATAACTGCCTTTGTTTTGCATACTAAAGCCAGGATCGTTAATACCATCTGCCACAATTTTTTCACGCACTTTAATTTTAAGTACCCAAAAGCTTTTCCCATCATCCACTGCAATATTCAACCTGATATCTTTTAAAGCATCAATGGTATCCAGGTATTCCCTGAAAGCATTTACATTACTGTCGGGCACACTTATCTGGGCATTAATGCCTTCTGCAGCCACATAGATTCTTCCAAACACTTTTAAAGCATTCAGTTCTTTGTACAACTCATCCCTGAATAGTTTTGGATCATCAATAACAAAATATTGATAAAAGGAAATAGTGGTACGATGCTCTGTTTCAGCGTACAAAAGCTTTTTTAATTCCGCCTGGGAAATACGATTGTGTAATACTGCCATAAAATTAATATTTGACCCCGCTGGTGACGGGAAATCCGCCGTTAGGCGGATTGGATGCTTGCAGGCAAACCAAATTGAGCAGCAAAGATATTGATTAAAAAATAATTACAAACTGATTGATGAGCGGCGGCTCCTGGAATTATTGCCACCAAGACTACCTCCCAATATACCTCCGGCTCCAATGCGGATGCCTGTTCGTTCATAGGTTCCGTTGCGGTATGATACCAGCAGATCAACCCTGAAAATTTTTATTAAATTCTCAAGCCCTGCAAATACCTCCACATGATTGCTGAGTTTGTTTACATACAGGGCATTGCTGCCAGCAACCAGGTTCCAGTTAAGGCGCTTAAACAATGGGATTTTATTGGTGATTAACCCGTTAAAATGATGCTCCAGGTGGCCATAAGCATAAAACGAACTGGTGGTACTGTAAATATAATAATGCGCCATCTGAAAACTGTTCACATACTCGCTGGCCCTGGTTGAACGGTTACCGGTAAAGTGCTGGTAATCCTGAATAAAAACATTTTTTGCATTTAAGAATCCGCCAATGCCAATCTTGTATTTTAATAATCCTGCCAGTTTAAAATTCTTATCATCACTCACACTTATACGCCACTTGTCAAAGTTCACATCGCTGCCAAAAATATTTTTAATCCCTTTTGTATAATTAAAACTGAATGTTGGGTAATTGGAACCAAGCGACATTTTACGGTTAGGATATTGAATATATTTTTGTCCGGGTTTGATGCTGATATCAAAACTTACTACAAATGCCTGGTGTGGCGTAAACTGCGAGGGTATCTTTTCAATAGGATAATTGGGTATCCAGTTAGCCGAGTCTCTTTTAAAAATTACAAAATCGGTTGTATTCTCCAGCGGTATCCTGTCTTCGTATAACACATTTACATTAAAGCGCAGGCCGGTTTCGTAGCGCTTGCTGAAATTGATGCTGCCGAAATAATTTTCGTAGATCTTCATAAAATTATCGCCCCATAACAATGTATTTACGGTATTGGTAAGTGGTGTAATAGGGTTTGCTTTATTAAACTGGCTTACTCTTTTACCACCCGATATGGTCCAGGTTTGCCGCTTTATTTTTTTATCGGTTTCCCAATCACGCGTACGAAAATAAATATCGGCCCACGCATTCAGGTGGCCGTTGTTGAAACCGTAACGCAGGTTAGGTTCGAACGAAAAATTAGTTTTTATCTTTTTTAAGTACCGGTTGTAATAAGGATTTACATTCAGCACAATACCCTCTACTGTATTGTATTCCAGGTTTTGTATCAAAGATTCTACACCCCATTGGTGATTACCGTTTACTGTGTATTTTGTGCGGTGCAAACCCTTCCAGAAAATATCATACACTTTCAGCTTGCCTTGCTTTTTATTCATCGAATCAACCGATGCCTGGCTTTGAACTGCATCTTTATTAACCATGAAAAGGCTGTCTTTTACCTTGTAGTCCAGTCTTTCTTCAATCTCTAAAGGCATGGGCCTGATGCTGTCCCAGTAAGCAACCGGTTTTTTATTAGATGCGGTATCATATTTAACAACCACATTATTAAACCTGTTTTTTGCAAATACAGGATTGATCTTATAATCGGAATACACCGATACAAAATTGCCGATGGCATCAATGCCAAACTGTTTAAATCCAAAATTGATATGCTGATTTTTTACACGCCACACATCCTTACCCACCGGCACATGAAACTGGGTGATGTGCAGCGTATCCACAATTTCCAGTTGGGATGTTTTGGTAAGTAAAAGGTCAAGACTGTGAATGCGCCAATCTCCATCTGTAATATTTATGATGCCCGAAAACACCGGCTCGTAAGTGCGCCGCGGAATTACCTGTATGCTGTTGATCTCTTTTCCATCTTCATAAAAGCTACCCAGGTATTTATATTTGTACATGCTGATAGCTGCATCGGCAATGGGCGAAACAAAACCTCTTGGGTTTAAACGATCAAGAAAAACAGAAACATTATTTTGATAAAAACTGATAAAGGTTGGGAATGTAAAACCGAAACCATCACTGCCGCTGACCCTGCTGCTAAGCACTTCCATTTTAAATTTATCGGGTTGCTGCATATAAATTCTGGCAACAGATTCGGCCAGGTAAATAATGCCCTTGCGGGAAGAGTCGAGCCCCATGTCTTTTACATCTTCTTCTTCAATTTTACGGCCCAGTATTTTTTTGGGAAGCTTACGTAGTTTCATCATGTCCTTGGTGTACAATCCGCATTCAAAGCTTTTTACCTGTTCGTTATAAAAAGACCGCTTTTTAATTGCCTGCCTGATGATTTCATATGCAGGGTCTTCTCCACTCTTCACCACCACTTCGGTCATATCCAGTTGCTGTGCAGCAATAATGAAGGTGATTTCTGCATCTTCATTTATTACCGTGATATTTTTTTCCTGTGTTTTGTATCCTATATGCTGGCAAACAACCGTGTAAGTGCCTGGCGCAACAGAAAAAGAAAATTTTGCTTTATTGTTGGCGCTGGTGCCAATGGAGGTTCCTTTGATTGTAACAGAAGCATAAGGCAGCAGATCGCCTCTATCTGAAAATACAGTACCGTAAATTTTTTGGGCTGATGATGTATTTGCAATAAAAAGAAAAATGAACAATAAAGTTTTGGGCATAATTTGTTTTGAGTATAACAAAATTAATGTTGATTTTGTTACTGAAACTCTAAATTAAATCAACGGATTTTATTTATACTTTGGTTTTACGCAGATAACTGCCCACCAATGCCGCAAAGCCTGCAACAATTGCACCAATTAAAGCTGTAGCCAATATCAGCAGATAAGGGTTATCCATTTTTAAGATAAGCTGCGATACTTTATGGGCCAGTATATGATTGTTGTTATTGCTCATCCAGAAACTTAAAGCGCCCCACAATAAAAACAGTGCAATAAAACCAGTGAGGAATGCTTTAAATGGTTTTTGCGGTATTAAGGCTGCCACAACAAATGCAGCTATGGCAATGCTCCACCAGGGAAGGAATAAACAGGCCGCAAAGCTTAATAAAATGGTAA
>JAOAUI010000191.1:8177-20853 GCA_030157685.1 Ferruginibacter sp.
GCAATGCTCCACCAGGGAAGGAATAAACAGGCCGCAAAGCTTAATAAAATGGTAAGTATAAGAGAGATGAAGAATTTCATATTGGTTATTTGATGATTTGAAAATTTGGTGATTTGATGATTAGTTGATTTGGAAATGATCTGTATTTAATTCTCAAATCATCAAATTGGCTAATCTTCAAATTGATTATTTATTAAAGCTCATTTTTGCCAGAATGCGTTTATCGCCTGTTTGTTCTTTCGTCATCATCCACAACGAATAGTATTTTCCTGCAGCCCATTGGTCAACAAAACTATCGTAGTATTTACTGCCGGGATTACCGCTCTGCCCGCCCGGATACACACCATAGGCTTCAGTTTCGGCCGTAAGGCTTATTACCATGCGCCAGCTGGGACCATGATCAACCTTGGTTGCATTGATGCTTCGGTAACCGCCACCAATGGGTAAATTCAACCTGCTGAAAGGCGCCAGTTTTGCCAGGTGATTAATGCGTGTGGCTTTATTTTTCTCCCAATCCAGTTTACCGGCAGCTTCCAGCTTCTCTAACTGAGGCACTGCTTTTTTAAATGCTGCAGTTACGTCGTCTGCCAGTGTTTCAACCTGGGTTGTTGAAATATCATCTAAAAATTTATAGGCCGAATCTTTCAGTACCTGTTCAACCAAAGTGCTGAAGAAAGGGCGCATAATTACCTTTGGTGCTTTTGCATATTCATCGCTATAAACGGTTGAATCAAATTTATTCCAGAACACATCAAATACCGAAACGCCTTTTGAACCAATATCATTGCTGCAGTTCCAGTTCTTTAATATATCAAAATACTTTTTTTCAGCAGCATTCAAATCCCCATCTTTCATATTTGCAATGATAAAAGGCATGGCCATGGCTGCACCTGCATCAAAATTATCAGTTTGCAAAGTCATCATATCCTGCGGTGTAATATTGGTCATTGCATTCAGCCGCTTATTAATGATGTAGCCGCGATAAGGCGGGTAATCTCTTCCCAAATAATACGGATAAGTATTATCATCAACTGGTTTTTGATTGGCACTGCTTACAAAACCTCTTTCGGGGTTGTATTGATAAGGAACTTCATCCTGCGGAATCATGCCTTGCCATAAATAGCCGGTATCATATCCAGGCATTACAAAATCGCCCTGCCCCTTCCATTTGGCTGGCCACTCACCTTGCGTACGTAAAGCTATGTCTCCGTTCTTTGCAGCAAAAACAACATTTTGCCCGGGAGTATGCAGGTTGGTAACTGCAGCCGAATAATCAGCATAGTTTTTTGCACGGTTAAGCATGTTAAATATCTTCAACTCGCTGCTGGCATCATGAGCTTTCCAGCGCACGGCATAATATTTATTGTTTGTGTTTTTACCTCCCGAAAAAGATTTATCATACATTACAGGGCACCAATCATTCCCTAATTGCACATAAGCAACCGAATCAATAAAATCGGATTTGTTTTTTATTTTGATCGTATCTATCCTGAATGTTGTTTTCACCCATTGCCCGTTAAAGAAATATTCCTGGCGGCTATCGTCTTTAAATTTTATTTCGAAATAATCCCTTACATCGCGGCCGCCGTTTGTAAAACCAAAAGCACAGCTATCGTTATAACCAATGATAACACCCGGTGCCCCCGGAAAGCTTACCCCGTAAGCATTAAAGGATGGTGTAGATATCTGTACCTCGTACCAGAGTGAAGGAAGATTTAAACCTAAATGCGGATCGTTACACAAAATAGGTGCCCCGCTTTTTGTTTTGCTGCCGCTCACTGCCCAGTTGTTGCTTCCGTTATCCCTGTCGGGTTTTGTGGTTTCTGAAACTGCCAGTTCTTTACTGTTCAAATAAACAGAATCGGCCAGTGCAGGCACAACTGGAAATATTTTTTGTTTTTCAAATATGGTTCCTTTCGGAATGATGGGATCTAAAGAATCCTGTATAGCCGGAAACAGTTTTGCAAAATCATCGGCACTGAAATAACTTTTTGCATTTGTTAATTCAAAATCATCATCGTGTGCTGCCAGATCATAACTCATATATTTTAAAAACAATGAAGTTTTAAGGTTACTCCATTTCTCGGGTTTATAACCAATCAATTTATACTCCAGCGGAAGCGTGCTTTCTGTAAGTGTTTCTATGTATGCATTTACACCAGCTGTATAGGCATCACACTGCGATTTTATTACGGGGTCTTTCTCCACTTCTTTCAAAGCAATTTCGGCAGCATACACCATTCCCAGCCGCCTGAACTCACGGTCATGCTCTAATCCTTTTTCGCCAAGAATTTCGCTGGCCCTGCCCCCTGCTGCAAATGTCTGCAGTTCCATTTGCCAAAGGCGGAATTTTGCATGCAGGTAACCCTGGGCAAAGTAGGCATCGTTTTCCTGCTCTGCAAAAATGTGCGGTACCAGGCGGTCATCCAGGTACACATCTACCTTACCATTCAGTTGAGGAAATTTAAGATCGGCAGTAAAATTTTCAGATACGGGCTCAGCATTTTGCCAAACACCATGCTGCGGGCTCAATAGTTTTCCCAGCGGAGCTGGTAAAAGAAGATTGGTATTTAAAACAACTATCAGTCCCGATGTAATTACTGCAGAAGCAACGAAAGGAAGAATTCTCATATAAGCCAGTATTTTCTGTAAAATACTAAAATATGCTATAATACTGTGCGTTGCAATCAAATTATTCAAGCTTACTTACTTAAAAACTTAATATCCCGACAAGTCCTTTTCTGCTTTTTAACATTACAGCATTTACAAAATACTCACATTTTACTGCGATGGTATGATGTTTGTTTTAACGGCTTACAGAACAGAAATTCTATCACTTCATTAAAACTAAAAACTATGAAAAAGAGTCTATTTGCTTTAATACCTGCATTGGCGATGGTATTTTTAATATCATCCTGCAGTAAAGACGATACAACAACTCCAGTTAATTCTACTCCCACCGGAACCTGGAGAGGCACCGGACAGTATGGAACTTCAGCAGGAGTACCAACATACGCATTTACTTTAAACTTTAAAGCAAATGGAACTGTTGATATTACAGGAGATAATGGCGCAGCCATTGATGTTGCCACTGGTACCTGGACAATTGTAGCGGATAGTGTACGGGCTTTTTACAGGTATGCCAGCTCAAGTGCTGAGTATACATTATCGGGTAAATTTACAGCAGGTTCATCTGTAATGGTTGGCACCATCGGATTAGGAACTGCAACAACCGGTATTGGTTTGTTTTCGGTTACAAAACAACAATAAATTAATACCTACAGATAAATTAAAACAGTTTGGCTTTGCAGCCAGGCTGTTTTAATTTTGCAGGTATGGAAAGTTTATCTGCCGACGTCAAAAATATTTTAGGATTGCAATTACCCAGCGACCCACGTTGGGTAAATTTGGCTGAATTACAATTAGATGAAATTTTAACCGATCATGCTTATTGCGAACAGAAAGCAGCAACCACCTGCATTTCGCTCATCACAAAAAATTCCGAGAAAGAATTACTGGTAGAAGAACTGGCTCCCATTGTTACTGAAGAATGGGGGCATTTTAGAATGGTAATTGCTGAACTTAAAAAGCGAAACCTTAAACTGGGCAGGCAACGAAAAGATGTATATGTAAACAGCCTGCTGCAGTTTCAGAAAAAAGATGGCAGTCCGCAGGAACGGTTTTTAGACCAGATGCTGATCATGGCATTGATAGAAGCCCGCAGCTGCGAACGATTTAAAAGGCTGAGTGAAGGACTGGATGATGCATACATGCGTAATTTTTACCGCAGGTTTATGGAAAGCGAAGCCGGGCATTACACTTTATTTATTACGCTTGCAGAACATTACTTAGATAAAAAAGTTGTGCGTAAGCGCTGGGCCGAATGGTTAAAATATGAAAAGGAACTGATGAAGGAGATGGAAATAAGAGGAGACAGGATACATTAAACCCCCTCCGCCCCCTAAAGGGGGAACCCGGAGATCAAGACTTGAAGAATGCTTCTTCTTCTTTAAGCATTAAATAAGGGAATTGTTGTTGTAGTTTTTTTAGTTTCTCTAAATTAGTTTGCAGAAATTTTTTGTGTTGTTCAGATGTTGGATTGAATGGCTTGTGATTCTTGGCAGCAACAATTATGGCAATCTCTTTCATTAGCTGCTGCGATGATTCATCAATGCAGGTTGCAATAAATTTTTCCCAAACATAATTGGTGGCTGCATAATTGGGATGCACCATGTCTTCGGCAAAAAAGCGGTAATCACGCAGATCATCAATTACCAGTTCGTATGCCGGAAAATAAAAACAGTTGCTGTTTTTATCTATAAGCTGATGAACAGCCTGTATCAACGTGGCTTTGCTGCGGTTATTCTCAACAAACCCATCACGCAAATGCCGCACGGGGCTGATGGTAAAAATAATATTAAGCCCGGGATTAAAGGCTACGGCACTTTCAATCATTTTTTGCAGATCATTAAAAATTTCATCTGCAGATAAAAGCCTTTTACTGAATTTATCTGTTGGTACTTTGTGGCAGTTGGCAACAACTTCTTTGTTTTCAAGTTGGTATACAAAGGCTGATCCGAGTGTTATCAGCAGCCAATCTGCATTTTTTAAAAATGTATTTGCTTTGGATTGCGATTCATTTATTCCTTCCAGGCATATTTTTTTATCGGGATGAGAAAACCGGCTGTGATGCTCCCAACTGTTCCAGCATTCGTTCTGGTAAAATAAGTCTTCTTCTTTGTATTGCTTATTATTGATGTAAGATGAAATGGATTTGGCAATACTAGATGGGTTAAACAAAATTCCATTTGGATTATCAAGCACAGTAAATTTATGATTAGCCAGTTTTGTACCGATCTGTTCGGTAAAGCAGGAACCTATCAGCAATAAGTTTTGCTGATGGTTGATCTTTATATCAAAAGGTTTGGGAGTAAATTCTAAATGAAAATCCATAAACACGAATTTAGAGGCAATTACACGAATTACACTGATTTAAAATGATGTTGCTAATATTAATCATGATACTCATCACAACAATTAGTGTAATTAGTGTAATTCGAATAATTAGTGGTAAAATATTTCTGATGCCAGCATACTGCAGTTCTTCAAAGCTTCTTTATCTAAATTGTTCAACAAATTCCTTTCTTCAAAATAAGGTGTCATTAGTTCTGTATCCATATTGCCTACCAGTTCATCATCAGCCATGGGGCAGCCGCCAATGCCTTTCAGGGCTCCGTCAAAACGTTTACAACCTGCCTGTAAGGCAGCATCCACTTTTTCTTTCCAGTTTGCAGGGGTTGAGTGCAGGTGAACCCCAATCTCTGTTTCCGGCAATAGATCAACCAGGTATTTGGTTATCTGGTAAACCTGCTCCTTTGTTGCCAGGCCAACTGTATCGGCCAGCGAAATTATTTTGATATCCATATCCGCCAGCTTATTCACCCAATCAAAAACAATTTCTTCATTGTAAACATCGCCATACGGGTTTCCAAAACCCATCGAAATATAAACCACCAGTTCCTTTTTATTTTTTATACAAAGGTTTTGTATCTCTTCTACCCTGCCCAGCGATTGGGCGATGGTTGAATTGGTATTACGCATCTGAAAAGTTTCGGAAACAGAAAATGGAAAACCAAGATAATTTATTTCATCAAATACAACAGCATCCTGCGCCCCTCTTTCATTGGCAATGATGGCCAGTAATTTTGAACTACTTCCTGCCAACTGCAAACTGCCAACTACTTCTTTGGTATCCGCCATCTGCGGTATTGCTTTTGGCGAAACAAAACTGCCAAAATCAATCGTATCAAAACCAACTTTCAGTAAAGCATTAATGTATTCAACCTTTTTTTCGGTAGGGATAAAGTGCGGCCAGCCCTGCATGGCATCACGGGGGCATTCAATTAGCTTAATATTTCGTTCCATTATTTGTGATTAGAAAAGCAAAGTTACTTATCAATACTGATTAATCATTTCTTTCTGCAGCTGTATCTTCTTTCGGATGCCAGCAAAAAATTTAGCCCTTGCTTTCTCTCCAATCAGGCTTATCTGTGTTGATTTACGGATTGCATTGTGAAAAGTATCGAGTGTGTAATTATTAAAATCTTCATCACGGGTGTACATAAAATTAATGAGGTTATGATTAATATACGTGATCTTCTTATCTCCTATCTCGGCCAGGGCACAGTTGTCGCCGCTTATGAGATCGTTATGATACATATGGTATGATGCTGCATTTTTATCGGGTGATTCCCCGATGTTAAACTTTAGCCCAAGCTCTGCCTGCTTTTCCAGGTGGTTCATCAATACCTGCAGTTTATCATACAGGAAAATAATATCATCCTTCGATTCAAAAACATTGGTGTCTCTGTAAAAAGAGATATGCCTTAAAATGCTATTCACGGTATCAATTCCCCATATTTCTGTAGATGCTATCTGGTTAAAGCTTCGTTGCACTTTTATTCCCATTTTTGCCTGTGCGGCATGTATATTTTTTACCGAGAATTTCTGGTTATTCATTTCTTCAAAATGTAACAGGCTTTTTTTGTAATAAAAAAATGTAAACGCTGCCAGTTCGGGTATTTGAAAATATAAAAACGGAGGTATGTCATTTGGAAGAAAATAAATATGCCGGTGATCGTGGGTACGCATGTATTCAAATTGCTGCATCATATTGTTCAGGTAAACATCCTCAAAATTTACCGAACTCTGCCCCAGGTTGCCACTAAAAAGAAAGCCATTGCTTTTTATATTTAAAAACCTGTCAACCGAAATTAGATAACGTGTACATAGTTTTTGCAGATCCTCAAAACTAATGGGCTTTTCTCCCCTGATACGCCGGTAAGCACTATCGGTACTTATTTCTAATACACCCGCAATTTCATCTACTACCGATAATTGTGGTGGCAGTAAAGCCTTTATATGCTGAAAAAGTAAAACCTGCACATTATTGGTCTCCATCAGGCATTTATATTTAGCTTGGGTTAGTACAAATTTTAAACATCATATCAATTTGGCTTTAGCCCGGTGAATTTCTGCCCTGAGGCGGTTAAAAAAACGTACCCGCTCTCTTTCATTACTTGCACTTATGAGTGTTGATTTCTGCATAATATTATTCAGGTTATTATACATCGCCTTGTTAAATGCTTCGTCCCTGGTACCAATAAAATGCATAAAGCTGTGGTTTAAGAAAGTAACTTTCATATCGCCCAGTTCGGCAAGCAACGTATTATCACCCATAATAAGTTCGTTATTAAAAAGCTGGTAAGGAACCGAAGATGTGTTTGATTTTTCTCCAATCTTAAATTTCACACCCAGCTCGGCCTGGCTTTCTAAATGATTAACCAGTTCTTCTAGTTTATCGCATAAAAGCAGCGCCTGATCGTAAGAAACAAGCCCTCCTGCCTCGTAGTAATACAAAATCTGCATCAGTGTGGTATTAACGCCCTCGGCATTTAATATTTCTGTTGTAGGAATACGGTTATATATGTCCACAATCCCCAACCCTATTTTATTGTGAACCTCAAACCCGGGATAATTGAAAGAGAATTTTTCGCCTTTATCGGCCCTGAAATCCAAAAAGCTCCGCATCCATACAAAGTATTTAAATGCAGCCAGTTCGGGAATCTGGCAGTGAAGAATAAATGTAAAATCCTTACAAAGAAAATAAATATGCTTTTTCTCAAAATGGTCAATCACTGCATATTGTTTATATACCTCTTCCAGCCAGTTAGTAAAGCCAAAGTTTACGTCGTTGTCCAGTTTTCCTGTAAAAATAAAAGCATCGCTTTGCAGGTTTAAAAACTGGTCGAGCGAAACTTTATACCTAACGCATAGTTTCTGCAATTCCTCAAAACTGATGGGCTTATCGGCCCGTATGCGTCGGTAGGCACTATCATTACTTATATCAAGCAATTCGGCTATTTCATCTACAAATGAAACATTTGGTGGCAATGCAGACTTAATGTGCTGGAAGAACCGTAACTGTGTATTACTTGATTCCATTTAAAAAAAGTTTTGGTAAAAATTGCAAATTAGCCCCCTTATTTATTGCATTAAACCCCAATCTACAAAATTCCATTTGCATTTTTTGCAAAAAAAATCGAAAAATACCTCAAACAGGTAGTAAAAAGTTGCAATTACTGATTTCTGAACAACCCATGTATTTATCAATTAGGGATAGGCTGTGATGCGAAATACTTTTGAATTTGTAATCATTAAACCACTAAAATTATCAATTATGAAACATCAAACAACCTTACGCAATTTACTGGCGGCTTTTTTTGCAATTGTTTTTTTTATCGCCTGTAAAAAAGATAAAAGCGATATACCCCCCGGCAGTACTGTTATGGTAAGCACCTATGCTGGTGATGGCAATTATGGTTTTGCAAATGGGCCTGCACTAACTGCATCATTTAAACAACCTGAAGGTGTTGCTGTGGATGCTTATGGGAATGTTTTTGTGGCCGACAAATACAACCATTGTATTAGAAAAATTACAGCAGCTGGTTCCGTTCAATTATTGGCAGGTGATGGTATTAATGGATTTGCAGATGGCGATAAATCTCTTGCAAAATTTAATCTCCCTTATGATGTTGCTGTGGATGCCAACGGAAATGTTTTTGTGGCCGACTTCGGCAACCATAGTATTAGAAAAATTACACCATCCGGTATAGTGAGTACATTGGCTGGCAATGGCACACCAGGCTTTATGGATGGTGTTGGTTCAACAGCCAGATTTAATTACCCTATTGGAGTTGCTGTGGATGTCAACGGGAATGTTTTTGTTGCTGATGGATCGAACAACCGTATAAGAAAAATTTCACCAATGGGAGTAGTAAGCACATTTGCTGGTAGTGTTTCTGGGTTTACAGATGGTGCTGGTTCAGTAGCAAGATTTAATAATCCTCAAGGAGTTGCTGTGGATGCCAATGGGAATGTTTTTGTTGCTGACGGAATAAATGCCGCAATAAGAAAAATAAGCCCAGCAGGTATGGTAAGTACTCTTGCAGGTAATGGAACAATAGGTTTTGCAGATGGCGTTGGTAGCGCAGCAAGATTTTTTAGACCTTATGGAGTTGCAGTAGATGCCAATGGGAATGTTTTTGTTGCTGATGCAAGCAATGACAGAATTAGAAAAATAAACCCAGTAGGTATGGTAAGCACATTGGCTGGAAATAGCAATAGAGGTTTTGCTGATGGGCCTGGTACAGAAGCAAGATTTTACCACCCTTCTGGAGTTGCTTTGGATGCCAACGGAAATATTTTTGTGACTGATTCAGGAAACGACAGAATAAGAAAAATTACAATTCAATAAAATGTTTTAGGCTTGTTTTTCAATCATTAATGAAGTTTAAGGCTGTACATTCTTTAATTATAAACCAAAATATAAAACCTAAAAAATAAATAACATGAAAAAGTCAATTTTAATACTGGTTGCAATCTTCCTTATTAATATGGAATCAAATGCTCAACAACAGAGTCAGTTTATTGCAACAAACAGTTTAAGTACCACCAAACATGTTTCCCTTTCGCAGTCTTACAGCGGCCCCGATAAGGATGCAGATTTTTATATGCGCAGAAGTAAAAACTACCGCATTGTGGGTTGGTCAACACTTGGGGCTGGTTTAATTGCTTCGGGAGCAGGTTTATTAATAGTTACTAATAATAATGACATCTATAGCAGTAATAATGATTATGCAGCCACAGTATTGTTTCTGTTTGGTGCGGTTTCAGGCATTACCAGCATACCATTTATGATTATGGCAAGCAGCTATAAACATAAAGCAAGAGCAATGGTAAGCAGCCAGAAAACAGGTTTTGGTGTGCCTGGCAATGTGAGTAAGGATATTGTTGGTATTACTTTACAGATACCGCTGGGTAAATAAATTATTCTTCATAGTATAAACAGGGTTTGCCGAAAACCTTAAAAAGAGTAGGCAAAAAAATAAATTAAAAGACATGAAAAAGTTATCAATAAAAATTTGGGCAATTGCATTAGGACTTGGCATCAGTTTATTTTCCTGCAAAAAAGGTGACCAGGGGCCCACTGGCAATGCCAATGTTATCCAAATGAATTTTGGCAGTACAACATTTGAATATACAGTTCTCCTTTCTCTTCATTCTTTTGTTTTAAAGGGTATTACAAAAGAAATTGCAGAAAAGAGTATAATTCTAAGTTATGGCAGGAGTTCGCTGACTAAATCCTGGCACCATTTCCCTGGCACAGGTAGCCCTTTATTAGGCGATATGGAATATCGAACAGCTATTCACGCAAATGATCCTTCAAGTATATTGGATATTCAGCTTTTACACGGTATCATAAATGTGAAGGAAACATTTGATCAGATAAGAGTAGTTATTATTCCTGCCAATACACTAATTACAGGTAGAGGCATTACGCCTTACGATATAAGAGATTATGAATCGGTTAGGGTATATTTTAAATTGTCTCAATAAAAAATAAAAACCAGGATTTGCCGAAACCTGAAAAAAGTAGGCCAAAATATAAAATTATTACAATGAAACAGGCATTATCAAAATCAAATTTACTGCTCCTCATTATTTTTTTCACAATACTGTTGAGCACAAGCAAGGTGTTTGCTCAAAATGAGATAAAGCCCGGCACTACTCAGGTTTCCCAGGTGAGCGGTGTTTATGGGTTGGATAAAGGCTTCATAAATTACCCTGCCCCACCTGATATCAAATACCTGAATGGTTATAGAAACCACTTTGCATATTCATCTGTTACACATTCGTATAATAAAGAGTACCTGAAAAAAAAGTATCATTTAATCTTCAAACTACCTCCCAATATTATCAAGTCAATTTGTTTTACACGCCCACCAAGAACGGGCCCGGATGGAAAGCTAATGAAACCAGAAACTCATTGTGAATTCTTTTCGCCGGCACTTTTTATAAAAAATACCCTTACCGGTTGGATAAAACAGATTCCTATAACAGAACTTGTTTTAAAAACAGCTAACTTCTATTCACTATCAACAGTTGCAGAGGGCTTGGGTGAATTCGAGATCAGACTGGAGCAAACATTTCCGGGTGAAACAGCATTTAGGCAGAAAATAAAATCTGTTTACATTTTTTCTGCGGAAGATGAAAATGAGGAGCCTGCTGTGAGAAACCAACACAGAGAGGAAGCTATTACTGGGTTTGTAAATCAATATAAAGAAGTATTGGGAAAAACAACTTCTACTCCTATTTATAAATTTTCGGCAAACTATGATTTTTTAGTTGCAGCAATCGGCGATTCATATTCATCAGGAGAAGGAAATCCTATGCAATGTGGTAAAGATTTGCCAGAAAGCGGGCTTTTGGATCCGGTAGTTGAAATGTACAAAGATTTCAAAAATGCAGCAAGCAACTTGTATAATGGTGCAACAAATGGAGATTGGACCCAGGCTATAACTGCATATTACACAATTGTTACTTTGTCTCCTGCAATTGAACAAATCATCGGCTCTTGTACAATAACAACTGCAAATCTTTTAAATATTATGGCCCCCAATTTTGATGTACCGCCACTATGGATTGAAGATATCGATAGAACTAACCGGTCTTATATTAACCCTTCGGCGCCTGCTACATTTCAGATACAGGAAAAATATAAAGGGATGGCTGTTACTTATCTTAACTATGCAAGTTCAGGCGCAACTTCCGAACATCTTTATAAAAATAGTCAGCATGATTTTCAGAAAGTAAGCCAAATTGATGAATTAGCACAAAATCTTCAAAATACAGGGAATCGTGAAATTGATGCATTGGTAATGGCTATCGGAGCAAACGATATCAGTTTTTCTGAAGATGTAACCAAACTAATTGGTGGCAGCGGGATTGATGTTTTAAATAAATTCCACATCCCTTTTATCCCCTGGGTTTTAGCAAGAATTTCAGGTGCCAGCCGTGAACAAATTAAGACAGCAATTGAATCTGCCCTATACAGATTAGATGGAAAATTCGATTTGCTGGACAGGGCAATCAAATCGAAATTGAAAGTAAAAAAAGTTTTTCTGATGGAGTATCCAAATGCCCAATTTACATATAGAGATAACAATGGCAATATTAAAACAGGGCCAGGTTGCGGAGTATTGAAAATGGGGCCAGTTAATGTTGAAACAGCAGATGCGGAATTAATAACTGAAATGGGGAATAAATTAAATGCTAAATTGAAAAGCTTGGCAGAGAAATATAATTGGGTATTTGTCTCTGGTGCTACAGATGCTTTTAATGGTCATGGATATTGTACAGCTAGTAATATCTCTTACTACAGGTCTGCAGAGGCTTCATGTGGGTGCCAGGGAAATTACCAAGGTATGTTACATCCAAACTTAAAGGGGTTCACAGCAATTAAGCCTCTTATGCTAAATGCTTTTGAAAGGCAATTTTCATTTGAAGATTTAAGAAAGGCTAAACCTTCGGCTGTTGGTAAAACTCCAACTCAGTAATTTACTGGAATATTAAACGGTATTTGTTGCTTTTAATTATGCATCCTTTGCTTCACCGCCTCATACAAAATAATACCCGTGGCCACCGATACATTCAATGAATCAAAATCGCCGGTCATGGGTATTTGAAATTTATCATCGCATATTTTTAAGAGGGCAGGGTAAATTCCTTTCTCCTCTCCTCCCATTACAATGGCGCAGGGTTCGGCAAAATTACA
>JAOAUI010000192.1 GCA_030157685.1 Ferruginibacter sp.
TGGATGCATTAAGTGAAAAGTTTTTAGGTTACGAACCGGTGCATATTGAAGAACTTATTGGCAAAAAAGGCAAAGGCCAGGGAAGCATGAGAGATATAGAGCCTGAAAAAATAAAAGAATATGCCGCTGAAGATGCGGACATCACCTTACAGTTAAAAACCATTCTCTTACCAAAGCTAAAAGAAAGGGAAGTTGAAAAGGTTTTTTACGAAGTAGAGAACCCCCTGGTGAAAGTGCTTGCTGCCATGGAGTTTGAAGGGATACGGATTGATGAAGCTTTTTTAAATGAATACTCTAAAGAGTTGGAAAAAGAAGCTAAAGCTGCTGAGGAATCTGTTTACAAACAGGCAGGCGTTCGTTTTAATTTAGCTTCTCCTAAACAACTGGGCGAAGTATTGTTTGATAAAATGCAGATTGATCCCAAAGCAAAAAAAACAAAGACGGGCCAGTATGCAACCGGCGAAGATGTTTTATTAAAACTGGCAGCTAACAACAAAATTGTAGATGATATTTTAGTCTTTCGGGAGTTTACAAAACTTAAATCAACTTATGTAGATGCGCTGCCGCTGATGATCAATAAAAAAACCGGCAGGGTACATACATCCTATGCACAGGCAGTTGCAGTTACCGGCAGGCTTAGTAGTAACAACCCCAACCTGCAAAACATTCCTATTCGTACCGAAAGAGGAAGAGAAATCCGCAAAGCATTTATTCCAAGAGATAAGGACCATGTATTAATGTCGGCCGATTATTCACAAATTGAATTACGTATTGTTGCTGCTATCAGCGGCGATGTAAATATGTGCGAAGCATTTAAAACCGGCAAGGATATTCATACTGCCACTGCAGCAAAGGTTTTTAATGTAGAAGAAAAAGATGTAACCAAAGAAATGCGTTACAAAGCCAAGAGCGTAAATTTTGGAATTATTTATGGACAAGGTGCTTTTGGTTTGGCCGAAAATCTGGGCATTAGTCGCACTGAAGCAAAGGAAATTATTGACAACTATAAGAAGCAATTTCCCAACATTCAGAAATACATGGATGATACCATTCATTTTGCACAGGAAAATGGCTATGTAGAAACACTGATGGGCCGCAAACGCTGGTTGAAAGATATTGGCAGCGCCAACTTTACCGTTCGTGCTTTTGCAGAACGCAATGCCATCAACTCACCCATACAAGGGTCGGCAGCCGATATGATAAAGCTGGCAATGATAAAAATTCATGCCGAATTCAGGAAGCATAACTTTAAAAGTAAAATGCTGTTGCAGGTGCATGATGAATTGGTTTTTGATGCACACAAAGATGAAATTGAAATAATAAAACCCATCATTTTAAATTGTATGCAAACCGCTTTGGCACTACCCAATGATGTACCTACAGATGCCAAATTGGGTATGGGAGATAGCTGGCTGGAAGCGCATTAAAATTCTACAAATTAAAATCAACCCAAACCGCCGCATGATCTGATGCTGCATTGGATGAAGCTGTGATGGTATCAAACCTGTGTTCTGCTCCATTGCTGAGTGTGTCAATTTCAAACATGCCCCTTCTTTCCACCCCGGCATCTGTAAACAGCTCTTTTAATGGTTTACTCACCAGTATATAATCTATCTGCATTTTTTTCTTGAAGAAATAGGTGTAGGTTTTTTCAATGTCGCTGCCGAATTTCAATTTCAATACATCAAAAAGATTGGGCGTTGCCAGTAAATCCTTCAGGGGATTTGAATCGGGTGTATCATTAAAATCGCCGAGTACCACAACCATATCTGTTTTTAAATCGTAATTGCTTTTCAGGATGTCTTTCACCCGGTTGGCCTGTATTTTACGCCGTTTATCTGCATCGGCCTGCGATGCACTGTAGCCTTTACTTTTAAAATGATTACATAAAATAAACAGCGATTTACCGCCAGCAATTTCCAGCTCCACTTCCAGGCAATCTCTGCTGAAAATAAATGACCTGCTCAGTGGTTTTTCCTTGTCAAAAATATGGGTACGCAAATTTTTAATAGGGAAGCGTGATAGCAGCCCCACATCAATTCCACGGGGATCGTTACCATCAATTAAGATATTATAAGGAAATTTTTGTGTCCCCAACAGATCGCTGCTAAAGCTATTTATCGTCTCACGGTTTTCAACTTCAACAAAGCATTGTACATCGGCCTTTAAAGCTTTAATTACTTTTGCGGTATTCAGCCTGGTTGTTTCTGAAAATTTTGCTCTTTTAAACTGGATGGTGCCATCCCAATCGGCAACGCCATTTGCGGCAACACCCTTGATGGCCGATAAGCTTCTTTTAAACAGTTTACCTCTTTCTTCAGATATTTCTATATACTCTTTCAGCGAATTATAGAGTGCTAAAATTCTAGGCTTATCATAAACCTGCTTTTCAAGTTCATCCTGCAGATCGCCGATCTTTTTTAGAATTTTATCGCCTTCGGCATTGTTTTTAAAATTCAATACTTTGGCACGGGTGAATAAATTTTCGGTGTTGAAAGTTGCTATTCTCATACAATTAAATTTAAGTGAGTACAAAACTAATCACCCCAATACAAAAATGCAATACCGCTTATAGGTAATAGCCACCGTCCGTATCTTTACAGCATGAAACCTGTATTATATTATTGTTATGATGCTTATTGCGGATGGTGCTATGGCTTTAGCCCTGTTATTAAACAGATTGCGGCAGATTATAAAGACGATATGGAAATTGAAGTGCTGAGTGGCGGCATGATGATTGGCGAAGGCGTAATGCCCATTGAAAAAATTGGCCCCTATATTCAAACCGCCTATAAAAGGATTGAAGAACTGAGCGGTATAAAGTTTGGCGAAGATTTTTTATGGCATATCAATAACCCTGATAAAAGTGACTGGGTGATGAACTCTGAAAAACCGGCCATTGCTTTGTGCATTTTAAAAGAATATTATCCCGAACGGCAGCTGGAATTTGCCACCGACCTGCAATACGCTTTAAATTACGAAGGACGTGATCTGGATGATGACGAAGCTTACCGCCACCTGCTTGATAAATACAATTTACAACCCGAAGCATTTTACAGTAAGCTGAACGATGCCGAATACAAAGAAATGGCCCACTACGAATTTGCCCTGATAAAACAACTGCAGGTAAATGGTTACCCCACTGTTTTTATTCAAACCGGCGAAACAAAGTTTGTAATGGTGGCCAGGGGTTATACTGCGTATGAAGACCTGAAACTTCGCATTGACAATGTACTTAAAGAAGCTGCCCAATAACCATATTACCGTTCATAAATTTCACTTGCACAAGTAAAAGTCAAATTGTATTTTGTTTAAAAAATAATTAAACATGAAACAAATTACATTAACAATTTTTGCTGCATCACTGTTTCTTTTTTCATGCAATAACAATGGCGAAAAAACTGATGCCGCTAAAACAGATTCTCTAACAAGAGAACAACCTGCCGACAAAACTGCTGCACCGGCGCCAATGCCCGATTCTGCCACTGTGGCCAAAAACTGGCAAAGTTATATGACAACCGGAGACATGCACAAAATGATGGCATCATGGAATGGCAGCTGGACATCCGATATAACCATATGGGAAAAGCCCGATGCGCCACCTATGTCTTCAACTGGCAGCTGTGTAAATAAAATGGTATTGGGGGACCGTTACCAGGAAAGCAGCCATACCAGTACAATGATGGGTATGCCTTTTGAGGGCCATGGCACTTTAGGTTACGACAATGCCAAAAAAGTTTTTGAAAGCGTATGGATTGATAACATGGGTACAGGTGTTATAAAAATGACCGGCCCATGGGATGCAGCCACAAAATCTGTTACACTTACCGGCAAGATGGTTGACCCCGGCACACTTTCAGAAACAGATTTTAAGGAAGTATTTACGGTGGTTGACGACAATACACAGATGATGGCTATGTATAGCCACGACCAGGCCGGAAAAGAATTTAAAGTGATGGAAATGAAATTTACCAGGAAGAAATAAACATTCCTGCCCGATACTAAAAACCCTGAAGGTTTCTTCAGGGTTTTTATAATTTAGAGGTAATTCTTTTTTATCTTTTTAAATTCTTCTCATACATCGCTATCCATTTTTCTACAGTTATTTTACTGCACAGCTCTCCAATTAATGCAAAAGGAATGTTCTCCGGTTTTTTAACCCGCATACAGCTTTTTCCCATATCCAGTTTTCCCAAACCGGTTTTTGCATATTCATCAGTAAACCATTTCAGCTGTTTGGGATCTGTGTAAATACCCATGTGGTAAAAGTTAATGCTGTTCTTTTGTGAAGCTATGCCCGCAAAGGGCAATGGGTCTTTTGGGTTGCAATGATAGCCTGCCGGGTAAATAGAATGCGGTACAAAATATCCCATATTGCCATAACTCATCCCTTCTTTAAATCCTTTGGGCAGGTTTTTTAAAATTACTTTACGCAGTTTGTTAATGGCCTCCTGCCTTTCATAAGGCACTTCAGATAAGTACTGGTCAACAGTTGTTGCTTTTGATTGCATGCGTATAATTTAAAAATTCAAAATCCTGAAAAACTCCGGCCATGGCCCCATTTCTTCTTTATATTGCTTTGCCATTACCCTTGTTATTTGCGCAATATGCGTAAGGTCGTGTACTACCCAGGTAGCCAGTAAATTCCTTAAAGTTACATCACCTAAAACAGGGTGCATGCCTTGTTTGTCTAAATCATCTTCAGTCAAGTTCAAAGCTTTAAACCAAAGCATATTTTCTTTTCGTATGGCTGCAAATTCATCCAGCAGTTGTTGCAAAGATTTGCCTTTGCTTTCTTCG
>JAOAUI010000193.1 GCA_030157685.1 Ferruginibacter sp.
ATGCAAGGCTTGCCGGTTACGACCAGGTTTTATGGACCGATGCCAAAGAAAATAAGTTTATAGAAGAGAGTGGAATGATGAATGTGATGTTTGTAATTAATAACACGCTGGTTACGGCACCACTATCTGATTCAATACTGGATGGCGTTACAAGAGATTCTTTATTAACCCTTGCAAATGATCTTGGTTATAAAACAGAGGAAAGGGCGATAGCAATAACAGAACTGGAGCAGGCTTTTAAATCGGGTACCATTACCGAGGCATTTGGTGCAGGTACCGCAGCTGTTGTGGCACCCATTAAAACCATCAATATTAATGGTATTGATTTTATGCTGCCAAAATATGATGAGAATAAGCTGATGTTTAAACTGAAAAATAAACTGGAGCAGATACGTCTGGGAATTGATACAGATGTGCACGGATGGAATTATATTATTTAAGAAGGTTAGTAAAGCACAATAAAAAATCTGCTGTAAATTTTTACAGCAGATTTTTATTTACAATTCATTATCATGTTCCTTGTGCCCGATATATTTTTTCCATTTTTCAATAACGGCTTTCATATCATCCGGCAATTCGCTTTCAAAATGTACGGGCTTTAATGTTTTTGGATGAATGAAGCCCAGTTCTTTTGCATGCAGTGCCTGCCGTTTACACAGATCAAAACAATTATCAACAAATTGTTTGTATTTGGTAAACACAGTTCCTTTTACGATCCTGTCACCCCCATAAAAATCATCATTAAAAAGCGGGTGGCCTATCAGTTGCATATGCACCCGTATCTGGTGTGTGCGGCCCGTTTCCAGCCTGCATTCTATCAGCGTAACATAGTTAAACCGTTCAAGCACTTTGTAATGGGTAATGGCATCTTTACCATGATCACCATCGGGGTAAGCCGTAAACAATTTGCGAAAGCGCTGGTGCCTGCCTACATGTGCAATAACTGTTCCTTCATCTTTTTCCATATCGCCCCAAACCAGGGCAATGTAACGGCGGTGTACGGTGTGATTAAAAAACTGTTTGGCAAGATCGCTCATGGCTTTTTGTGTTTTTGCCATTACCAGTAAACCGCTGGTATTTTTATCTATACGGTGTACAAGGCCAAACCTGCTGAGTTCGCTTTCGTCCAATTCTGGAGTTTGTTGTTTTAAATAGTATGCTACGGCATTAACAAGCGTACCATTGGGGTTGCCGCTGCCGGGATGAACAACCATGCCAGCTGGTTTGTTGATGATCATTAAACTGTCATCTTCATATTGAATATTGAGTGGGATATTTTCGGGAAGAATTTCAGAACTTTCCGGCGAGCGGTTATCAAATACAACGATGTTATCAAACGGCCTTACTTTATAATTGCTTTTTACCGGCTTCTCATTTACCAGTACCATTTCATTATCAATACCCTGCTGAATCTTATTGCGGGTAGCTCCTTCAATCCGGGTCATTAAAAACTTATCAATACGAAGTGACTCCTGTCCCTTGGGAATCGTTATTACCAGTTTTTCGTACAACTCTTCAATTTCGGGTTGTTCATCTTCTATTTCAGTCATTTCTTTACTCATCAGATAATTTGTTATTTATGAATCGTTAATCGTTGTCCGTTGTCCGTTGTCCGTTGTCCGTTGTCCGTTGTCCGTTGTCCGTTGTCGGCATTCATTTATCTTTGCAAATTAAAACATTGCAGTGGATAAGCAGAAAGTGATATTTAAAGACCTCGGAATTATTGAATATAAAGCAGCCTGGGATTACCAGGAAACATTGCTCAATAATAATGTACAAATCAAATCGGCAATACGCAATGCTGCTTCATCTCACGACTCAGAACTCACGACTACAAACTATTTTCTCTTTTGCGAACATCCTGCAGTTTATACATTGGGCAAAAGTGGTAAAAAAGAAAACGTGTTGATGAATGATGACGAACTGGCTGCCAATGATATTGCTTTTTTTAACACCAACAGGGGAGGAGATATTACTTTTCATGGTCCGCAACAAATAGTAGGATACCCCATCCTGGACCTTGAAAAATATTATACCGATATTGGTAAATATCTGCGTAACCTGGAGGAAATGGTTATTTTAACTTTAGCTGAATACGGTATAAAAGGAGGAAGAAGCAAGGGTGAAACCGGTGTATGGATTGATGAAGATATACCTGGCAGGGAAAGAAAGATATGCGCCATTGGCGTACGTTGCAGCAGGTGGATAACCATGCACGGCTTTGCGCTGAATGTAAATACCGACCTGGGTTTCTTTGATCATATCATTCCATGCGGTATACAGAACAAGCAGGTTACATCCATGCAAAAAGAACTTGGGTATACAGTTGATTACAGCCAGGTGAAGGAAAAAATAAAAAGAAATTTTGAAAAGGTTTTTGAATCAGAAATAACCGGTTGATATTATTTCGTTTTCTTTTCTTCATTTGAGATGTAGAATTTATTCTCTTCCAGCAGATATTCATTCTTATATATTTCAAACTGGTACCATCCGCCACGGGTGAAGTTTACTTTTTCAAGAATAAAATAATCTTCGGGAGGATTTTTTATCTCAAACAGCAGTTTATAATCTTCAGTCAAAAACCTGATGACATACTTGTTTGCCTTTACATTAAAAATTTTGGCAACAACGTTATTATCCTTATCAGTATAAATGCGCTTGCTTGGGTATGTTATTACCTGGCTGATGATATCTTCTGAAACTTCAGTTGGGTCAGGCTTTTTTGTAGTTTTGCTGGTTTTTGCAGTTTTAGCGGGTGCTTTGTTTTTATTTTTTGCAGCAAGAGCTTCAGCCAGTTGTTTCTGTAATCTCATTTTTTCTTCCTGCAGCTGAATATTCTTTTCGTACAGGGCATTTATTTCCTGTATCAGCCTGGTATAATCAATTACTGTATTTACTTCGGGCCTTTTTGATGGAGTAAGTAAGTATACACCTGTATCAAAACCTATAAACAAACGGTAATACATTTTATTATACGGCGGCATTGAATCGGTAAAGCCATTTACCGAGTTTTGCGGATTAAGAATGGATGCGATGCTGAAAAAATTCTTTGTACTGTCATAAGACCGTTGCACACTGATACCTTTAACGGGCTTCTTATAATCGTTCAGCCAAAAAATACTGACCTTGCCATTGGTATTTTTAAGTGTAAAATCAGGAAGTGTAGCCTGCCCAAAAAGACCAACGGCAGACAAAAGGCCGCAAAAAGTGAATAGAAAATAAAGTCTACGCATAGGTTGAATCAAATTCAAAACAATAATGAGTTCAAAGGTAAAGATTTATTTCCCTGCAACCCTCCGGTGTGAAGACATAAAATTTTACTTCCTTTTGTAAATGTATCATTTTTAACAGCATCAATTGTTCCAAATAACATTTTGGCGGTGTAAACAAAATCAAGCGGCAGTTGGTATTGTTGCCAGCACTGGTTCATAAATTGTATCAGCAGGTTTGTTTTTTTGGCATACCCTCCAAAATGATAATTATTTAAGACTAACAGGTTCTCAAATTCGCCTTCTTTTCCTGTTAACTGCTTTATGCTGTTTTTATTGTCTGCAATGCCTTTTAAAACCGGAAAACTGACAACAGTTTGCGCTGCTTTGGCTTCCATTAATATACCGGCCAATGTTGTGGCTGTGCCCGTGGCTGTACATATATGTGTATAGTTATTGTCCTTAACTAAATCCATAATTAAAGCTGCGCCTTTTGCACCAAGGGGATGGTATCCGCCTTCGGGTATAATCATGCATTCGCCATAAGCTGCTTTCAGGTTATTTATAAAAACGGGATCATCTTTTTGTGCAAATTGCTGCCGGGAAATAAACTGTAACTGCATACCATCCTGCAGGCATTGTTGCAGGGTATGAGAAAGTTGTTCAGGCTTTTCTCCCCTTACAATACCAATGCTTTTTAACTGCAACAGTTTGCATGCATATGCAGTGGCCGACAGGTGATTGGAATATGCTCCTCCGAAAGTTAAAATTGTTTTTAGCTTGCTATTGATCGCTTCTTCTAAAAAATAATGCAGTTTAAAAAGTTTGTTGCCCGAAACTACAGGATGAATTTTATCCAAACGTAATACCGATACGCTGACCTGTTTCTCTGTAAACAGATCATTATGCAGTTCTTCAATATTGGCTTTTGATGTATCAAAAAGCATTTGGGATAAAACTTAACGGTTTATACTATTTTTGCCCTGCAAAAATCAACAAATAATTTTTCAATTGTTAATTTAATTACAGATGCAACCAACGCTTTTAATTTTAGCTGCAGGAATGGCCAGCCGCTACGGAAGTATGAAACAGACAGAGGGCTTTGGCCCAAGCGGCGAAACCATTATGGATTATTCCATTTATGATGCCATCAGGGCGGGTTTTGGCAAAGTGGTTTTTATTATACGTAAAGATTTTGCCGAGAGCTTTAAAGCCAGTTTTGAACCCAAATTAAAAGGGAAAATAAAAACCGAATATGTGTACCAGGAAATGGATTCTTATTTGAATGGATTGGAAAAGCCTGCCAACAGAACCAAGCCCTGGGGCACCGGCCACGCTGTGCTTTGTGCAAAAGAAGTTGTAAAAGAACCGTTTGCTGTAATTAATGCCGATGATTATTATGGTGTAGCTGCTTTTGTAAAAGCTGCTGATTTTTTAAATAACCAGTGTAATGAAAAGCATTATGCAATTATCGGGTACGAGTTGGAGAGAACGCTGAGTGATCATGGATCGGTAAGCAGGGGCGTTTGCCAGGTAGATGATGAGTATAACC
>JAOAUI010000194.1 GCA_030157685.1 Ferruginibacter sp.
GTTCATATTTTCCCTGCACGGTAACCCGGTCGTTCAATGCACATTCATATTTCATCCTGTCTTTAAAGGTCCAGTTAAGTGTAAGCAGTACAGATTTAAGTTGTTCAGTATCGGCTGAATCTTTTGCAGTAAGATTTTTTGCATTGGGAGGTACAATATTATCTACCTGTACACAATCCCATTTTTTGGTAAGAAGTATGACCGTTTTGTTGCGGCAGGAACTGAAAAAAAACAGCACAAAAAATAAAAGGAATAGTGGAATTAATTTTTTCATCTGGTAAAAAATTAATTGATCCTTTTTATATCTGCTCCTAATTTAATTAAACGTTCATCTATGTTCTGATAACCCCGGTCGATCTGTTCAATATTCTGGATAGTGCTTTTGCCCTGTGCACTCAAAGCTGCAATCAGCAGAGCCACACCGGCACGTATATCGGGGCTGCTCATGGTTATGCCACGTAACTGTTGTTCTCTTTCCAAACCAATAACCACGGCACGGTGAGGATCGCAGAGGATAATCTGGGCACCCATATCAATCAGCTTATCTACAAAAAATAAACGGCTCTCAAACATTTTTTGATGAATGAGTACGCTACCCTTTGCCTGTATGGCTGTTACCAAAACTATACTCAACAGATCGGGTGTAAAACCCGGCCAGGGATGATCGTACACGGTTAACACGCCGCCATCCATATATTTCTGTATCTCATAAAATTCCTGTGCAGGAATATGAATATCATCGCCGTTAAAATTCATTTGTATGCCCAGTTGCTGAAATCTTTCCGGTATTACACCCAGGTGTTCGATACCGGCATTCTTTATGGTGATATCACTCTGTGTCATAGCAGCCAGGCCAATGAAGGAACCTACTTCAATCATGTCGGGCAACATGCGGTGTTCTGTTCCGCCCAGGGCATCAACACCGGTTATGGTAAGCATATTGCTGCCAACACCGCTAATTTTTGCACCCATACGGTTAAGCATTTTACAAAGTTGTTGCAGGTAAGGTTCGCAGGCGGCATTATAAATAGTGGTGGTGCCGGCGGCCATGGAAGCTGCCATTAAAATATTGGCAGTACCGGTAACGCTCGGCTCATCCAGTAAAATATTAGTGCCTTTTAAGCCAGTGGTTTCTAAATGAAAGAAACCATCTTCGGTATCATAAGCGAATTTTGCACCCAGTTTTTCAAAGCCAATAATGTGGGTATCCAATCTTCTTCTGCCAATTTTATCGCCGCCGGGTTTTGGTATATAGGCTTTTTTAAAACGGGCCAGCAACGGACCGGCCAGCATTACAGAGCCACGCAGTTTACCGCTTTTTTTGTGATAGGCTTCGCTGTGCAGGTAATCTACATCCACATCATCTGCCTGAAAAACACAGGTATCACGGCTTTGCCGGTCAACCTTTACTTTCATTTCGCCCAGCAATTCAATCAGCAGGTTTACATCTACAATGTCAGGTATGTTAGAAACAGTGATTTTTTCCGGACTCAATAACACAGCTGATATGATTTGTAGTGCCTCGTTTTTTGCACCCTGTGGAGTTATCTCTCCAAAAAGTTTTTTTCCGCCCCTTACTTCAAATGATTGCATACTTTTTTTATTACACTAATTGATGCGAATTACACTAATTACACGAATTAACGCAAACGTAAATAAAAAAACCTGACGTTTAGCATCAGGTAAATATTCGTGTAATTCGTGTAATTGATTTAATTCGTGTTATTGTTAATACCTCTTCTTAAAATTACGGTTGTTATTTCTGTTGTCGCCGCCATTACCTCCGCCATTACCGCCTCTGTTATCCCTGTTGCCACCACGGTTATCTCTTCCGCCACTGGCACTTCGGTTGTCTCTGCCACCGGCGCTTCTGTTATCTCTGCTGCCACTGCCACCAAAATTTTTACGGTATCCGCCTGTACTGCGTTTGCCGTAATCATCCCTGTCATCACGGGTGTCAACCCGGTGTTTAACAAACGGACGGTTATTGAATTCCAGTTCGCCATTGGTCATGCTCGATAATTCAGTCTGTATATTATCATCATGCACCAGCTCTTTATGCCAGTTGCTGTAAGTTAGCTTCATGTAATAAGCCACTGCATTGGCGAACCCTTGTTTCTTTTCGGGGTTTTCTTCCTTCAGCGCCTTATCAATAACCACTTCAATATTTTTACCCAGGTGATTGAATTTGGGATATCTTTTTGGATAACGCAAACGTTCGGGCTTGGCTTTTAAAGTTTCCCTTGTGGGAATGGGATAGGGGCTTTCCACATCCAGCTTAAAATCGCTGATGAGGAAAAGATGATCCCAAAGTTTATGGCGAAAATCTTCTACATTCTTTAAATGCGGATTTAAAAATCCCATCAATTCAATAACAGCATACGCATTGCGCTGCCTTTCTTCTTTGTCTTCAATAGTTAACAGGTATTCAACCATTTTCTGAATATGGCGGCCATATTCTCTCATGACTAAAAAGTTCCTGGTAGTATTGTACTCCATGTTCTCTGTATTTAGCATATTGCGAAGTTAAGTTAAACGGTTGAAAAGGTTACCAACCTTTGTAAAGGAAAATTTAAGTGTAACAGCCTGTTAACAGCTGTTTTATTATAAATATTTTATCCGGCACCAGTTGTAAGCCACTAAAATGCCTGCAGTATCTGCCGCCAGGTCGTATATATCAAAACTGCGGTCGGGGATAAAGAATTTTTGAATGAACTCGGTTGTTAAGCCCCAAACTACAGCTGCTATGGCAATTTTAATTGCCCAGTTTCTTTTAACCTGCAGGGGTAATATCATTTTTTTGTAAATGGGGTATATGAACAGAAAGACCAACATACCAAAAAGCCCGGCATGCACCCATTTGTCAAAATAAATATCATTAAGCCAGGTTTCAACAGTAGGTATGTTTGATCCCGGCAAACAGATCAATACGAGTATAAGAAAAAACCAGGCAATGCCCGGTATAAATTTTATTGCCGCTGACCTTTTTGAAGGATTTTGCATGATGGCCTGGTTACTATCCAACAGTTGCTGTATATGCTGCAGCATCCAGTAGTTTATCAAATGCAGCCACATCGGTAACAGTCATTTTTACCATCCAGCCATCGCCATAAGGATCGGTGTTAACCAGTTCCGGTTGTGTATCAAGCATGGGGTTTGTTTCGGTAATAGTGCCTGCAAGCGGCGAGAAAAGATCGCTCACTGTTTTAACAGCTTCCACTGTACCAAATACTTCTTCGGCGGCTACGGCCTTGCCTTTAGAGGTTATATCTACATACACAATATCGCCCAGTTCACGCTGGGCAAAATCGGTAATACCAATGGTTGCAGTGGTACCATCTAAAGAAACCCACTCGTGGTCTTTGGTGTAGCGGAGATTTTCGGGAAAATTCATTTTATTTAATTTGACGTTAAAAGAATCGGTTGCAAAATAAGAATTTAATGAGATTATTTGATTACTTCAATTTTCATTCGCAAATCACCAATAGGTCGATCGCCGGGTGCAGTACGTACAGAGGCAATTTTATCAACCACCCCTAATCCGCTTTCAACCTCTCCAAAAACTGTATAATTCATGTCTAAAAAAGGAGTTCCGCCAATAGTTTTATACATATTTCTTTGTGTAGTACTATACTTCCTTCCTTGTTGCATTTCCATGCTATTTAAGTCTGCATCGGTCCATGTTTTACCCTGTACAATATAGTATTGGCAACCGCTACTGGCTTTGGCAGGGTTCACATTATCGGGCATTCTAGCGGCAGCCAAAGCTCCTTTTTTGTGATATAACGAAGTGTCAAATTCCGCAGGAATGGTATATCCCACATCACCCATACCGAGCTGCTGACCCGGTTGTGCATATTTGCTTTGAGGGTCTCCGCCCTGTATCATAAATTGGTTCATAACCCTGTGAAACAAAAGGCTGTCGAAAAAATGCTCGTTGGCCAGTTTGATAAAATTATCACGGTGCAACGGGGTTTTATCATACAGGCGAACAATGATGACACCCGAATCGGTAGTGATCTTTACACGGGTGCCGGGTAGTTTAACTGCTTTTTTTGCAGCAGGGGTTGTTTTTGCCGTTGTGGGTTTTTTAACGGTTGTTTTAGTGGTAGTTGTTTTTTTTACAACGGGCTTTTTAACCTGTGCATGTACATTAACAGCAAAAAAGCAAAAAAGGGCAAGCGTAAACAGCGTTTTCATTTTGTTCATAAGAAATAATTAGTCGATAAATTTTTGGTTTTGAAAATATAAGAGAATATGGTCTTTTAAAAAATTTTCCTGCTCAATCATAATGTACCCTGGCAGGGGTTTCAATTGCTTAAAATGCGGCCAGCCTTCTTCGTCATTGCCTTCTGCTACATAATAACCGCTGAGCGAAAGTACGGTGCAAACGGCAATATGCATCAGGTCCTGCTTTTCTTCTTTGCTGAAATCCTGCTTGCCACTGCCCAGTTCCTGTATGCCTATTAAAAAAAGAATTCCGTCCATATCGGGTTTTATACCAAAGCGTTCTTTTAGTTTAATGCGGAGTTTAAGCCAGCGAACCTGTAAGTCTTCTGTGAGGTGTTGCATTGTGCAAATATAAATAATGGAACGCTGATGACGCAGATTTAACGGATTAACACAGATTAAATCCGTTTTGATCTGTCTGATCAGTGTCATCCGTGTTCTATACTTTGTGCTCAATCCCAAAATTGTATCTTTGCCAAAATTTTAAG
>JAOAUI010000195.1 GCA_030157685.1 Ferruginibacter sp.
CAAAAGTTGAAATAAGTTTTTTAATAAATGCTGATGGTATACTGGTTGTAAATGCTAAAGAATTACGAAGCGGTGTTGAGCAATCCATTGAAGTAAAACCGCAGTATGGATTAACGGATGAAGACGTTGAAAAAATGCTGCTGGATTCTATGGAGCATGCCAAAGAAGATATGGATTTACGTGCATTAACTGAAGCAAAAACCGAGGCTGAACAATTGCTGCAAACCACCGAAAAATTCATGCAGAAGAATTTTGAAAACCTTACACAGGCTGAAGTAACTGCTACTTCACTAGCCATGCAGGCATTGCAGCTGGCAATGGATATGAATGATAAGAACCTGGTACAGGCCAAAACAGAAGAGTTGAATGATATCTCACGCCCTTATGCAGAACGTATAATGGATATTGCTGTTGGCAAAGCATTGAGTGGTAAAAAAGTTTAAAAGTGATGAGTAGTCAATTACAACAAAAACATTATTACCCCCAGTTAAATGCTTTAAGAGGTATTGGAATAATTTCAGTTTTTTTGTATCACTCCTATAAACCTCAGTTTGGTACCGGCTTCTTAATGCAGTTTGCATCTTTCTGTTATGAAAATATCTATTTGAGCATGGACATGTTCTTTGCTTTGTCGGCTTTTATCATTACGCATCTGGCTTTTATTGAAATAGAAAAAAACGGTAGTTTTTCATTCAGAAATTTTATGCTCAGGCGTATTTTCAGAATCTGGCCAATCTATTTTATAATTTTAGCTATTGCCTATATAGCAGTTAAAAAAATTGCATTTCATTACAATATACCAGTCACGTTACCACCGGCAGGCTGGTATGTTTTTTTTGTATCAAATTTTTATGTAGAAGGGCATGTGTTTTTTTTAAGGCAGCTATGGACAATATCTGTAGAGGAACAGTTTTATATTGTCTGGGCTGTTTGTTTACTCATCATGAACAAAAGAATCAGCCTGGTAATAGCTATCTTTTGTGTAATCAGTTTAGTATTTAATTTTTACAGCGCATTCGGTACCAATAATGTTTATTACCATTCGCTTACTTATTTATTTGATCTGATGTGTGGTGCTTATTTTGCTCATCTCATTCATAAAAAATCCAGTATCATCAGATATATCAGCACTCCTTCCTTTTTAAAATCAATGGTCCTATACTTGTTTTTACCCATATTTTTTTTGAGTTATTATTTTTTAAATAACCTTTTTACTGGCACTGCCAATAATGTTTTAGATGTGATAATGCGTATTGTTTTTATCATACATCAGTGTATCGTTTTTGTTGATCAGATGTACAATGTGAACTCTTTTTTTAATCTTTCAAAAAGAAGGTTTTTGATTTACGTTGGAAAAATTGCTTATGGAGTGTATTGTTTTCACGGTTTAATTTTAACGGTCGGATTTTTAATTATCAGTAAACTAAGTATTCAGATAAACCCCTTTTTATCCGCATTAATTATGTTTGGTATTACATTACTTATTGGTACAATCAGCTATACATTTATTGAAAAGCCAATCATTAATTTAAAGTACAGGTTGCCTCAAAAGCGATAACTCACTTTGTCTAAGAATATACTTACCCAGCAGGTCCCACTCTACATTTACCAGGCTGTTTACCAGGATGTTTTTAATGTTGGTATGATTATAAGTATAGGGAACAATAGCAACTGTAAAACTGTTGTTACTTACATTAAAAGCAGTTAAGCTGATTCCATTAACACAAACCGAGCCCTTTTCAATTACTAAAGCAGCAAATTTTTCCGGAAAGACAAAGCTGAATTCCCAACTCCCGGCTTTTTCAACTACACTAATACACTTGGCAGTACAATCTACATGCCCCTGCACAATATGTCCATCCAGGCGACCATTCATTAGCATACAGCGTTCTAAATTAATGATATCATCTTTTTGCCAATTGCCCAAATTTGTCTTTACCAGCGTTTCTTCTATGGCTGTAACCCGGTGCATACCATTTTTTATTTCTTCAATGGTAAGACAAACGCCGTTGTGGCTAAGGCTTTGGTCAACTTTTAAATCTCCGGCAAGGGGAGATGATACCCAAAAACTTTTGTTGGTTCCTGTAGTAATTGTCTCTTTTATTGAACCTGTACTTTCTATTATTCCTGTAAACATTTATCAAATTTCGGAATTTGTTACAAAGAATTTCATTATTTAAATAATTCTGCTATCTTTGCGCCCTTAAAATCACCTAAAGGAGGTATATATTATATGTTAATTATTGATTCAAAAGATTGCGAAAACATCGACAAAGCACTCAAAAAGTACAAAAAGAAATTTGAGAAAAGCAAAATTCTGTTACAACTGAGAGAAAGGCAGGCTTTCATCAAGCCTTCTATCCGTCGTCGCAAAGAAGTACTGAAAGCTGTTTATAAAGAGCAGGTTTCGGCTGGTAAGTTCGATTAAGATTATTTAAATCAGCAATATATTAAACTGATACCCGGTTACTTTAACTTTGGGTATCAGTTTTTTTATGCAGCAAAGCGTAGCTCCACACCTTCAGCAGTTTCTCGATTACCTTAATTTCCAAAAAAGGTACTCCCGCCATACTATAACCTCCTACCAGAATGATTTGACCGCTTTTTTCGATTTTCTGCTCACCCAGTTTGGTGAAACGCAAATAACAGAGGTAAAAACAACTTTTGTAAGGTCATGGTTGGCAGAACTGAAGGAACAGGGAATGGAATCTAAAAGCATCAACCGAAAAATTTCCACGCTTAAATCATTTTTCAAATACCAGTTAAGGCAGCAAACGATCGCAGTAAGCCCGATGACCGCAATCATTTCCCCAAAGGTAAATAAGCGGCTGCCGCAGTTTGTTGATAAGAAAGATGTAACCACTTTACTAACCGATGTTGAATTTCCGGATACCTGGGCTGGTAAAACCGATGAGCTGATCCTGCATCTTTTTTATAACACCGGTATGCGCCAGGCCGAACTTTCGGGATTAAAAGAAACGGATATTTCCCAAAGCAATGCTACCATTAAAGTATTAGGAAAGGGTAATAAAGAACGCATCATACCGGTAAGTAACCAGCTGATACAAAAAATGCTGGATTATATGCAGGATAAAAGAAAAGTGCTTGAAGCTTTTGATAAGACCATATTGCTGGTTACAGCTTCCGGTAAAAAATTATACCCCCGGTATGTTTACAGCACAGTTAACAAATACCTGGCTATGGTTACAACCATAGATAAAAAGAGCCCGCATGTGCTAAGGCATAGTTTTGCCACACATTTAATGAATAATGGAGCCGATTTAAATGCGGTTAAAGAATTGCTGGGCCACAGCAGCCTTGCTGCCACGCAGATATACACACACAATACCATTGAAAAATTAAAGGATATACACAAGAAGGCACATCCCAAAGCTTAATGGGCGAAATGACCCGGAATATGCAATAATATTTCTGAACTTAAACCGTTATAAATTTTACCAGATGATTACCACTTATTTTTTTGAATAATACCCTTAAAGCATTAACTTCATATTGTAAACAAATCCCAATAAAACCCTCATATACTTTGCCTATGATTTGATAATCTACTTAGTTCTTTCACATTATTTTTCACAGATTAAAACCAGACGACATGAACGTAAACATTCAGACAGTGCACTTTGATGCAGACATTAAACTAGTATCATATATTGAGAAGAAAGTTTCGAAGCTTACACAGTATCACGACAGGATAACAAAAGTTGATGTGTATTTAAAGCTGGATAATATAGTGCACACTATTAAGGATAAAGTGGCCGAGATTAAAGTTATGATTCCACGGCATGAGTTTTTTGTAAAACAATCTTCCAAATCATTTGAAGAGAGTTTTGATGCGGCTTTGGAGTCAATTATCACACAAATAAAACGACAAAAAGAAAAACAGGCGGCATAAGAAAATGAGCCCCGAAAATAAGCCCCCCGAATTATCGGGGGGCTTATTTTTTTGCTTTATTCACAATTTATCAAATACAGCCAAAAAAAATCATTTCAAAGTTTTGGTATTAAGCATTTTCTCTTACCTTTGCCTTCCCAAAAAAAGGGGTATATAACTATTGCCTCTATTTTTTGAGAATCAGTTCTTTATAAAAACGCCGAAGTAGCTCAGTTGGTAGAGCAGCTGATTTGTAATCAGCAGGTCGCTGGTTCGACTCCAGTCTTCGGCTCAGTTAGGCAAATGGGCAGATGGCCGAGTGGTTAAAGGCGACAGACTGTAAATCTGTTCACGTAAGTGTACGTAGGTTCGAACCCTACTCTGCCCACAAATTCAATTTGAAAATTATCCAATTTGAAAATTTGAATATGGAAAGTTCTTTTTTATAGGTTTGAAGTAAGAATAGGTTGCTAATTTTCAAATTGGCTCATTTTCAAATCTTCAAATTAACAAGCGGAAGTAGCTCATTTGGTAGAGCGATAGCCTTCCAAGCTATAGGTGGCCAGTTCGAGCCTGGTCTTCCGCTCTATTTCAGTTTGCAGCCTGCAGTTTGCAGTCTGCATCGTTTGCACAATTGCAAACTGCCGACTGCCAACTGATAACTGCTGACTGCGATTGCCGTCGTAGCTCAGGGGTAGAGCACTTCCTTGGTAGGGAAGGGGTCGTGAGTTCGATTCTCACTGATGGCTCAATAAAAAAATTAAATTCAGGTCTATGGTTTACAGACTTTAAACGACAACCATTTTTT
>JAOAUI010000196.1 GCA_030157685.1 Ferruginibacter sp.
AACAACGGGTACTGTGTTTAAAAATTACCTGGGGCCTGGCTTTTGATAATTCTTTCAGGTCAGTCAGTTGCTGAGCATTGTTCAAATCTATCCAATTCATTTATTGTGGAACAGGGATTAATGAATAATACCTTCAGACATTGGACAAGCGCCTTTGCGGCTTGAAGTGCAGCTGCTTGCAAGTGCTGTAACAGCAATAAGAACAATAGCAATTAAAAAAATTCTTTTCATTTTATTACTTTAGGGTTAAAATTTAATATTGCAAAGATAATTTACCAAACTTAAACGGAGAAATAGTATTTATATTACATTGTGCATCCAATAAAACCGAAAAAACACAAAATTTACCTCATAATCACTTATTTAACCCCAAAACGATGTCATCTAACATGTTAAACTTAACCCGGCCTATTGCTTTTATTGACCTGGAAACCACTGGAGTAAGCCTTTCAACCGACAGGATTGTAGAAATAGCCGTTATAAAAATTTTACCCGATGGAAGCCGGCAGGTAAAAAGGAAACTGATCAATCCCGAAATGAAAATTCCCCAGGAATCAACCGATATACATGGTATTACCGACGAAATGGTTAAAGATGCCCCTACTTTTAAGCAGGCAGGCAACGAAATAAAAATGTTTATTGATAATTGCGATATGGGCGGCTACAACAGTAACCGTTTTGATATTCCCATACTGATGGAAGAGTTTTTACGTGCCGGTATGGATGTAGATTTAAGCACCCGTAAAATGATTGATGTACAGCACATATTTTATACCATGGAGCCCCGTACATTAACTGCCGCCTATAAATTCTTTTGCCAGAAAGAACTGGTTGATGCACACAGTGCCGAAGCCGATGTTGATGCCACTATTGAAGTACTGATGGCACAGTTAGACCGGTACAAAAATCTGGGCGATTCTGTAGAATCTATTTTAAGTGTTATTGGCGAAGATAAAATTGTTGACTATGCCCGCCGCTTCAGTTTTAATGATAAAGGTGTTGAAATATTCAATTTTGGCAAACACAAGGGCAGGCCGGTTAAAGATGTTTTAAAGGCCGAACCACAGTATTACGACTGGATGATGAGGGGCGATTTTCCCCTGCATACCAAGCAAAAACTCACTGAAATACTCAACAGCACACTGTTAAAAAACAACTAATTAAACGTTGTAGAAAATATGTTGATAAGGCATTCCTGTATTTAATGTAAATTTGGATTCGTCAATCAGGCAAATATTTTGGAAAAAATAGTTATCATACCTACGTATAATGAAAAGGAAAACATCGAAAATATAATCGGTGCGGTAATGAATTTGCAGCTGAATTTTCATGTTTTGATTATTGATGACGACTCCCCGGATGGTACAGCCGATATTGTAAAATCACTCATGCCCAAATACAGCGGCCAGTTATTTTTAGAGCAACGTAAAGGAAAACTGGGATTGGGTACAGCTTACATTCATGGTTTTAAATGGGCCATTGATAAATGTTACAATTTTATTTTTGAGATGGATGCTGATTTCTCTCACAACCCCAACGACCTGGAAAGGTTATATGCCGCCTGTAAGAACGGTGCCGGCGTTGCAGTGGGGTCACGATATGTAAAAGGCGGTGCAGTGGCCAACTGGCCTGCAAACCGCATCCTGCTTTCAAGAGGGGCTTCGCTTTATACACGTATCATTACCTGGATGCCCGTAAAAGACCCAACCGCCGGTTTTGTTTGTTATACAAAAGAAGTGCTGGAAGCTATAAACCTGGATGGTATTGAATTTGTGGGTTATGCATTCCAGATTGAAATGAAATTTGCCGCCTGGAAGCTGGGCTTTAAAATTGTGGAAGTGCCCATCACTTTTATTGACCGTGAATTTGGCGCCAGCAAAATGAATAAAGGCATTGTAAAGGAAGGCATACTGGGCGTGCTCAAACTGCGCTGGCACAGCTTATTCAAAAATTACCGCAAACGTGTTACCAACACCAGCTACAATAATAAAGTAAGTTTCCAGGAAGCAGATGTTTTGCTGGAAGGCAAATGATCATTATTAAACAGCTTTTCTCTTTCTCAAAAAATATTTTCATAACGCTTTGTGTAATAGTTTTTAAAACTGCATCTGTATAATTAAAGCAACTGATTATGCAGAAACTGCAACTCTCTATTCCCGAACCCTGCCATGAGAACTGGCAACACATGACACCCACCGACCAGGGACGTTTTTGCAATGCCTGTGCAAAAGAAGTAATTGACTTTAGTATGATGACGGATACCGAGGTGCTGAATTATTTTACCAGCCTAACACATGATAAAGTTTGCGGCAGGGCATTACCCTCACAACTGGAAAGAACCATCAGCAAACCAAAAGACCCAAAGAAAAGATTGTTCTGGTACTGGAATTATATGGTGATGTTCTTTATGTTTTTTGGGAAGGGAAATAGTGCAAAGGCGCAGGGCGGAGTGAAAATTGTAACTGAACAACTTAATCTAAATAAAGTAGCAGATATTAATAAAGCCTTAGCTGGAAAAGTTGGTGAAGTTGCAGTGAATGCAAGTAGAATTATTAAAGGTAAAGTGACTGATAAAGATGGTAACCCTGTTTCGTTTGCATCAATAAAAATAAAAGGCTCTCCTACGGGAGTTTCGGCAGATGCTAATGGAGCATATTCTCTCAAAGTAAAACCTAATGCAATTTTAGTTATCTCCGGAGCAAGTTTTAAAGAAATTGAAGTACCAGTAGGTACTCAAAATGTTTTAAACACTGTGATGGAAAAAGGCGGAATTGACATTAAAGAGGTGGTTGTAACAGTTGACATGGGAGCTATAAGGCGTACGACAAGATGTGGAACAAGTGCCAATAAAAAAATTGCAGTAAACCCTAAGATCATTTTTGAAGTAAAAGAAGATAATACCGGTTTACCGATAGATAAAGCAGCTATAACTATAACAAGAAAGGGAGACAATTTATCTGACAAATCTTTTTCGGATGAAAAGGGAAACTATGAGTTTAAACAAGTTAAACTGAACAATAGCTACTTTGTAAAGGTTGAAGCAGCAGGTTATGAGCCAAATGAATTTACAATTGATGCAACGGATATTAAAGACATAGAGAAAGCCTGGGAGGTTTTATTGAAAAAACAAAAACCTGTATCAGTAAGATCAACTGAAACAGCTAAGATTGGAACAGAAACGATAGTAAGATTAGGGCAGGTAAGTGCAAATTTTTTTAAAGGAGATCCACTTTATGTAGTTGATGGTATTATCATGTCAAGCAGTATGGATATTCATCCAGATGATTTAGAAGATGTTATTGTTTTGCAGGCACCACAGGCTATGGCAATATATGGCACACAAGCTTCTTATGGTGCAATTGTAATTACAACCAGAAAAGCAAAGGAAATAAAATTGAAAGAAGTAATTGTTACTTCTGAATTTGGAATAAAAGGTGCTATGAGTATGGCTGGTGGCATCAGCTATACAAACACCTACAAAGAGTCTTTTTTAGGCGATACCATCGCCACTGTAAAAACTTTGCTTTCCGATTCTATAAAAGTGTATCCCAATCCCGTTCAGCGCAATTCAGCTTTTTCAGTTGCATTAAAATTGAAACGGGCAGGGAATTATAATTTGCAGGTTACAGATGCTTCAGGCAGAATTCTTTTACTTCAAAAATTTAATGTAGGCTCTAAAGACCATACAGAAAAAATAATGAGTGATAGCCGCTGGGCTGCCGGTGTTTATTATATACGGGTATTTGATGCTCAAAATAAATTAGTAAGTAAAAGCAGTCTCATAGCTCAATAATGATTTATTGTTTATGCCGGTCTGGTTTGTTCCTTAAATTTTTAAATAATAGAAAGGAGCAGCTGGCCGGTTTTTTTATGGTAGTACATCAGTTTGAAAAGCTGTCAGGTTGTACTGAGCCTGTCGGAGTGTTGTCGAAACCGGGGCTATTTTAAGCTAACCCGTCTTCGACAGGCTCAGACTGACAGCTCACTAGATTCTGTGAATAAAATTGTTAACGAGGATTTCAAACTGATACACTACCGTTTTTTTTACTTAAACGCCGGATGAAACTGGTGCAAAGTATTTCTCAGATATTCCCTGTCTAAGTGTGTGTAAATTTCGGTGGTGGTAATGCTTTCATGTCCCAGCATTTCCTGTACAGCTCTTAAATCGGCACCGCCTTCTACCAGGTGTGTAGCAAATGAATGCCGGAATGTATGTGGCGAAATACTTTTTACAATACCGGCTTTTTTTGCCAGGTCTTTAAGCATAATAAAGATCATCACCCGGCTTAGTTTACTTCCCCTGCGGTTTAAAAAAAGAAAATCTTCCTGCCCGGGTTTTATGTTGATGTGAACCCTGATATCGTTGCGGTAAATATTAATGTATTTGATGGCATCGCTGCCAATGGGCACCAGCCTTTCTTTATCGCCCTTGCCAATTACCCGTACAAAACCAATATCCATATGCAGGCAACTGATACGCAGGTTCACCAGTTCACTCACCCGTAAGCCGCAACTGTACAGGGTTTCCAGTATTGCTTTGTTTCGGCCACCTTCGGGTTTGCTCAGGTCTATCTGTGCAATAATGCTTTCAATCTCATCAAAACTCAGGGTGTCGGGTAATATCCTTTTTTGTTTGGGGGTTTCTAAAAGTGCCGTTGGGTTTACGGTTACAATCTGTTCCATGTAGCAGTAAGCATAAAAACTCCGCAGGCCCGATATGATCCTCGATTGCGAAGTAACCGTCATACCCAGTTCACTTACCCATTGCACAAATTTTTCCAGGTCTTTCAGTTCCAGTTCCTGTGGTGTTACTAATTTTTGAGTGGCTTGTAAATAATCTGTGAGTTTATCAATATCACGCAGGTAGGCTTCCACTGAATTTCCGGCCAGCGATTTTTCCAGTTGCAGCCAGGCTTTAAATCCTTTTTTATAGGGGTCCCACATTATTGTACAAAGGGTTTATAGTAAGAATGATGATTAAATTAAATTATACACTATTTTCGCTACCTCAATTTCGTTAATAGTTATCAATATACAATATGCAGCCAGTTAATCTTCGTTCGTTCAAACAAAAAGTACGGTACAATAAAAAAGCATTCAGAAGTTTTTTGAATAAACTTTTAAAAAACCAGCCCCGTGGTTTGGATAAGTTAACCACCGCACTTGAACCCGAAGTATGGAAAGAAGTTGACTGCCTCACCTGCGCCAACTGCTGCAAAACCATGACGCCAACTTATACCAAAGCCGACATTAAAAGAATTGCTGCACATTTTGGTGAAACACCACAGCAGTTCAGCGATAAATGGCTGATTTATGAGAAAAAAGAAAAAGACTGGCAAAATAAAAAACAGCCCTGCCAGTTTTTGAATCTCACCGACAATAAATGTTCTATCTACGAAATCCGCCCCCTGGATTGTTCAGGCTTTCCGCATTTACCAAAAAAGCGAATGGTGGATTATATACATGTACACAAACAGAATATTGAGTATTGTCCGGCAACGTATAAGCTGGTAGAGAAGATGCAGGCTGCATTGAATGGATAATTACATAATGGATGATTAGTAAATGGATAGTTGATAATGCCTTATGTAAAGAGCATCTGATAAATTTTTTTGGCACCCCATTATCCATTAAATAATTATCAATTATCCATTACAAATAAACGTCTTCAATCAAAAAATATTCAGCCGGTTCATCTTTTAAAATGGTAATGGAAAGAATATTGAACTGTATTCTTTTCCATTGTGGCTGTTGATACAAATACTCTTCGGCGGCATTGATGAGGTTCTGTATTTTCTTTTTATCTACATTTTCTTCGGGATGGCCAAATTTTCGGGTTCGCCGGGTTTTTACTTCTACAAAATGCAGGATGCCATCTTTTTCGGCAATAATATCCACTTCCCAGCGGCTGTGCCGCCAGTTTTGATGCAATACACTGAATCCGTTTTGGGTTAGGTAAATTGCTGCCAAAGCCTCGCCCTGGTTGCCGGTAAGATTATGCTGCGCCATATTTCAAAGATATTAATAAGGTAATTAACAATATGAGGACAACTGCATCTATTAAATTGAACTTTGAAAAACTATTATTGCTTATTTTTGCCTAAAGCACAAGTAATATGAACAAACAAAGTACATCTACATTAATTATTGCCGTTTTATTAATAATCATAGCAGCATTGAGCAGGGTAATATTGTATCCTTATAATTTCAGCCCAATAATTGGCATGGCCATTTTTGCCGGCGCAGTTATTAAAGATAAAAGACTGGCTTTTGCTTTACCGGTTTTAGCCATGTTCCTGTCTGATGTTATTTTTGAAGTATCTGGTATTGCTGATGGCTTTTGGGGCTGGGGGCAATTGGTTGGTTATGGCATTCTTGCTTTAATAACCATTATTGCTTTTAGCATGAAGAAGATCAATGTTTTTTCTGTAGCCGGTTATTCAATCGGTTCCTCCTTATTATTTTTCTTCCTGTCAAATTCGGCATTTTTTATTTTTGATAATCCCATTTATCATACATACACTCAGGACTTCAATGGCTATCTTGCTACTTTAGCAGGTGGATTACCATTTTTGAAAACAGGGATTGTTGCTGATTTGGTTTACAGCACTGTTTTATTTGGCACTTATTTCTTAGTACAGCATTTTGCTTTCAGCAAGAAAGCGGTTGCTTGAAATGATTTGAAGATTAGTTGATTTGAAAATGTGCTGATGACCGGCATGTAATTTTCAAATTATCAAATTAATGAATCATCAAATCAATTCTTCATAACCTTCATCCACAGCAAGGTCCTTGCCATCTGCTGCAGAAGTTGCCAGTTCATCGCAGCGGTTGTTGTAAGGGTTATCGGCATGGCCTTTAACCCATTTTAATTTTACATTTATTTTTTGGGAGAGATGGTAATAGTGTGTCCAGAGGTCTTTGTTTTTTTTGCCGCCTTTAAAATCGGTTTTTATCCAGTTCTTCAGCCAGCCCTCTTCAATGGCACGTACCACATACTGACTGTCGGAATAAACAATTACCGGCAATTCTTTTTTGGTAATAGCTTCCAGGCCGGTAATTACTGCCAGCAATTCCATACGGTTATTGGTGGTATGCCTGAATCCTTTGGAAATTTCCCTGCGGTGGTTATTGTACATCAGTATCACGCCAAACCCCCCGGGGCCGGGGTTTCCACGGGATGAGCCATCGGTGTAAATATGAATTGTACTCAAAGCGCTTCAGCAGTTTGTTTTAATAATTGCAGCACAGGATTTTCTTCTCCCTGTGGTTCTTCCTGCTTGGCACCGGGCCTGTTATCTATTTGCAGAATAACCAGTTTGGTACCATCATTTTCAGGCGTTAAAACATAGTTCATTTCAAAATAGTTTTCGGGCTTATCCTCCAGGCCGGGCCTTGGTGCAAATAAACTATAGCGCAAAAGTTCGTTTGGTTTTACTTCCAGCAACTTTCCCCATTGTTCAAATATTTTATCTTCCCAGGCTGTTGTAAAACGGATGTCATCACCAACTTTTCCATCGGTTTTGAGATCACTTCCGTACTGCCATAGTTTTACCAGTTCGGGTTTGGTAAGGGTATCCCAAACTTTTTCGGGAGAAGCGTTGATGTGGATCGTGGAAATATTTGTTGGCATTTTTTATTTTTTTGCTTTGATGAAAGTTCAATATTGGTATACCGATGAAAGGATTGCGACGCAACGATGATGCCATGAAAAACTGAAGCTGGTATTTAAAAATAGAAACAGTTTTCAACCAACCTGTTTCTCGACTTCGCTCGAAACTTTCATCATACTTTCTTCGACTCCGCTCAGGATTTTTACACCTGAAAAACCCCTGTCTTAAACTCCGCAATATCCGGGTTATGATCTGCCGCTGCAATTCCTTCAGATATCATCTTTCTTGTTTCTGCAGGATCAATGATGGCATCTATCCAAAGCCTGGCACCGGCATAAAAAGGTGTTGTTTGTGCATCGTAGCGGGCAATCAGTTTGCTTAACAATTCCTGTTCTACTTCGGGTGTAATTACTTCTCCTTTATTTTTTAAAGTGGCAACCTGAATTTGTAACATGGTTTTGGCGGCCTGTTCGCCACCCATTACCGCAATCTTTGCTGTAGGCCATGCATAAATAAAACGGGGGTCGTAAGCCTTGCCGCACATGGCGTAATTGCCGGCACCGTAACTGTTGCCCACAATAATGGTAATTTTTGGAACCACAGAATTGGCAACTGCATTCACCAGCTTGGCTCCGTCTTTAATAATGCCGCTATGCTCGCTGCGGCTGCCCACCATAAAGCCAGTAACATCCTGCAAAAAAACAAGGGGTATTCTTTTTTGATTGCAGTTCATAATAAAGCGTGCGGCTTTATCGGCGCTGTCGTTATAAATAACTCCGCCCAATTGCATTTCGCCTTTTTTACTTTTTACAATCAGGCGTTGGTTGGCAACAATGCCCACCGCCCAGCCATCAACACGGGCATAGCCGCATACAATGGTCTTGCCGTAATCTTCTTTAAACTGATCAAAGCTGCTGCTGAGCGGAGTCGAAGCATCCGCAATGCAATTGATCAGGTCAACCATATCATAAGGCTTGGTATTGCCTGCACTCATGATGCCATACACTTCGCCATTATTTTTTAAAGGAGGTTTTGCATCAATCCGATCAAAGCCTGCTTTTTTATGATGGCCGAGTTTGTTCATGATCTTCTTCACCTGGTCAAGGCATTCTTCTTCAGTCTTAAATTTATAGTCGGCAATGCCGCTGATTGAGTTATGAGTGTCTGCACCTCCCAAAGTTTCACTGTCAATATCTTCACCAATGGCGGCTTTAACCAAATAGGGGCCGGCTAAATAAATAGAGCCATTGCCTTCCACCATCAATGTTTCATCGCTCATAATGGGCAGGTAAGCGCCACCTGCAACACATGCACCCATCACAGCTGCAATTTGCGTAATGCCCATAGCACTCATTTTTGCATTGTTGCGGAAGATGCGGCCAAAATGTTCTTTATCGGGAAAAATTTCATCCTGCATGGGAAGGAAAACACCGGCACTATCAACCAGGTAAATAACCGGTAAATTATTTTCCATGGCAATTTCCTGCATGCGTAAATTCTTTTTGCCTGTAATGGGAAACCAGGCGCCTGCTTTTACGGTTTGATCGTTTGCAATAATTACACATTGCCTGCCGCTTACATATCCAATGCCGCTTACAGTACCACCTGCAGGACAACCACCTTCTTCGGGGTACATATCAAAACCGGCAAATGCGCCAATCTCTACAAATGGTTTATCTGCATCGCACAAATAAGTAATGCGCTCACGGGCGGTTAATTTGTTGCGTTCTTTTTGTTTGGCTGCCGATTTTTTGCCACCGCCTTCGTATATTTTTTCAAGATGACGTTTTACCTGGCTCCAGGCCAGCTTCATCGAATCTTCGTTTTTATTGAATTCTAAATCCATAATGATTTATTTTACCGCAGAGCCGCTGAGTCGCTGAGGTTTGGTTTTCTATCTAAATTTAATCTTAATTTTATTATTCAATCCGCCTGGCAGAAGGAGCAATCATATTTCCCTGCGCCTTTGCGTCTCAGCGGTTATAATTACAAAAATATGGCTAATGAAATTAACCGCATATTAAAACTCTTTGCCGATCTGCAGCACGGCGATTGCTGGATAGGAAATAATTTTAAAGAAACCCTGCACGGGATTGATGATGCAATGGCTATTAAAACTGTTTCGGAAGATACAAACAGCATCTGGCGGTTGGTTGCGCATATTACCTATTGGCGTACCAGGGTTGTAAACCGGCTTACCGGAACCGATAACCCGCCGCCATTTCAGGATTTTTTGTTACCGGATGACCCCAATAAAGAAAACTGGAAACAGGCTTTGCTTGATTTTGAAGCTGCCTATCATTTATTGCGTAATGCTATTCAGCATTTGCCCGAAGATCACCTGGAGAAACCTTCGCCCAGGGAAGGGCAAACCTATTACGAACTCATGATGGGTTGCCTGCAGCATGATGCTTATCATTTGGGGCAGATGATATTGCTGAAAAAATCTGCTTAAAACCAGCTGCTTTTATTTAATTGAACAACACCCTTAATTCGCATCCATTTCCCGGAGAAGATATAATGCTGAGGTCTCCGTTAAATAATGAAGCCCTTGTTTTTATATTCATGAAGCCAACGCCGTTAGATTTTTTAGTGGTATCAAAACCTACTCCGTCATCTTTTATACTCAACAAAGTTTTTTCTTTCTCCTGAATCAGACGAACTATAATTTTTTGAGCACCGGCATGTTTCAGGATATTATTGAACTGTTCCTGAATGATCCTGTACATGCTCAGTTTCAGTTTATCCGGAATATTGGTTTCATCAAAGCCACAAGCCTGCAGGCTTATCATAATACCGCTGGTTTCTTGTGTTAGCTGTATTATATTGTCAATAGCTGCCAGCAATTCTGATTCATGCAGGGAAGGGGCTATCAATGAATGTGACAGGTTTCTTATTTCTGTAATAGCCGAAAAAAGGAGGGTGTCTGCTTCCTGTAAATAAGGGTGGTCGGTATTCAATTCTTTTTTTGCAAGGCCCAGGTACAGGCGTGAGCCCGCCAGTATCTGGTTTATATTATCGTGCAGTTCGCTACCCAGTTCCTGGCGTTCTTTTTCCTGGGCTGTTATTACTGCACTGGTAATTTCCTGCTGTTTAAACTGCCGTTCGTTTTCCAGTTCATTTTCCAGGATTATTTTATCTGTTATATCGGAGGCCATGGTAAGAATTACTGTGCGGCCTTTAAACTGGATCAGGTGAGAACTGATATGCATATACATTTCACTACCTGATTTATTGATGTGCTTACAGGTGACTACCGAACTGAATTCAGTTTTTTGCCGGGCTATACATGCAAAGTGTTTTATTTTATTATAATCTTCTGAAAGGCTGAGGTCAAATGCTGTTTTGGTAAGAAATTCTTCCCTGCAGTAACCATATAAGCCTACAGCAGTATCATTTACTTCCAGTATCCGAAAATTTTCAATATCCCAGATGAATATGCTGGCAGGGTTATTATTGAACAGGTAACGATACCGTTCTTCAGATGCCTTTAAAATTTTTTCGGCTTCTTTTTCTTTTGTTATATCTGTTTCAATAGCGAAGAAGTATTTCAATTTCCCGGTTTCATCAAACTGTGGCTGGCTTTGTATACGCAACCAGTATTTTCTGCCTGATTTTGAATAGTTAATAATATCGCATTCAAAGGGCGCTGCATTTTTAAGTTTAGTGCGCATGTATCTCACAACAGCCAGGTTGGTTTCTTCTCCCTGCAAAAAGCTACCCGGTTTTTTACCAACAATTTCATCAAATTCAAATTCGGTAACCTTGGTAAAGCCTTCATTTACCCAAACAATTTCCCCATCCGGGTTGGTTATAATTACGGCATTACCGGTTTCACGGGCAATAAAAGATAATTTTTCTATTTCTGCTTCTGCAATTTTTCTTTCAGTAACATCCCTGCAGTTAAAAACATATCCCGCTACTTCAGGGTTATCACACATATTGGTAACCCTGCTTTCAAGCCATCGCCATTCGCCCCGGATATTTTTAAAACGCAACAACGGCATTTCCCGAAGCATTTCGGGTTTCATTTGTGATAAATAATCCTTTAATGGATTTACATCATCCGGATGCACAAAGGCAAATGCATTTTTTTCAATAATATCTTCAGGTTCAAATCCCAATATTTTTTTAATAGCAGGACTGCTGTATAAAAAATAACCCCTGTCATTAAAAATGCAGATTATGTCTGAGCTGTTTTGTACAAGCGACCTGAACCGAACTTCACTTTTAGCAACCTGTAACTCGGCCTCTTTTCTTTCGCTGATATCCTGTACAGCTCCAATAAGCCTGATGGCTTTGCCCTGTTCATTTCGTATAACATATCCTTTGTCAAGCACATAAACATAGCTGCCGTCATCTCTAAGCATACGACATTCGGTCTCATAAAAATCTTTCTTTGAAGAAGCCTGTATTTCGCTGCTGATCAGTTTTACTTTTTCCCTGTCTTCCGGGTGTATCCTGTTATCCCAGTCATGCACTGATTCATTTTCAATTTCTATATCACCCGTTCTGAATAGTTTCTTCCAGCCTTCTTTATTGCGGTACACTTTACCGGTTACCAGGTCCCAATCACACACCATATCATTGGTAGCCTGGCTGATGAGATTATAGCGATCATTGCTTTCTTTTAATCCGAGCTCAGCCTGTTTTTTTTCCGTAATGTCAATCATTATTCCATCAAAACAAGTTTCGCCGGTTATTTCGTTTTTCCGAACCGAAATATTCTCAATAAAATGTAAAGGGCTTCCATCTTTGCATTTTAAAATGCTTTCGTAGTTATTCAGGTTTTTTTGATGTATTGCATTATCGGTAAAAACATTTCTTTCTTCAGGTGAAAAATAAAGTTCTGATGCATTTATTTTAAGCAACTCAGCAGGCGAATCATATTTAAGCATTTTTGCAAATGCAGTATTACAATTTAATATTGCCCCGTTTACAGTGGTTTGATATATACCTGCCATGTTTTGTTCAAACAAAGTGCGGTATTTCGCTTCACTTTCAATTATTAACTGGGCTGCTTTTTTACGTTCAGACACGTCATGTCCAAACATAATCATCCTGCCATCTTCCATTAGTCTTGTACTTACCTCCATATCTACCGCTGTGCCATCTTTTCTTTTAAGCCTCCGCTCATTCCGGGTTGTTTCTCCCAATTTTAATTCACTCAGTTTTATAGGATTGTGTGCAAGATCTTCTGCAAATAATATATCTGGTAAAGAGAGTTGCAATGCTTCCTCCTGTGTATAACCAAAAGTTTCGCAGCCATATGGATTTATATTAATGAACTTCATGGAGGCATCAGTAATACATATTGCATCGGTTGCCTGCTCATTAAGTGACCGGTAGCGTAACTCACTTTCTTTAAGCCTGTCTTCAGCTATTTTGCGTTCAGTTATGTCCCTCACGATCATTGAGGTTCTATCCCGGCCATAGGAATCGGTAAATACAGCCGACGTAAGTTCCGCTTCAAATTTGCTGCCGTCTTTACGAAGCAGTGTAATCTCTCCCTTTGCCCTGCCTGTACGTTTGCGTTCTTCTATAAGAGCGTACAGTCTTGGGTCTTCCAGGTCAACAACACCAAAACGGCCTGCAGCACAGATCTCAGCTTCCGTCATTTTAAATATTTCGCAGGCTGCCGGATTAGCCGAAAGAATATCTCCATCAGTAACAGTAAGCAGTATACCGTCCATGCTGCTCTCAAAAAACGAACGGTATTTGGCTTCACTTTCCTTTATCAGCCTTTCAGATTCTTTGCGTGCAGAAATATCACGGCCGAAAATAATGATCCTTCCATCTTCCAGCATTTTACTGCTTAGTTCCACCAATATGGCAGATCCGTCTTTTCTTTTAATCCTCCGTTCATTACTGATTGCTTTTCCTGCTTTTAACGCATCAATTTTTATGGGGTTTGTTTTAAGGTCTTCTTCAAACAGCAGATCGGCCATGGAAAGTTGCAGAACTTCTTCTTTTGAACATCCAAACATATCACAGCCACTGGGATTGATGTCAATAAACTTAAAAGATGGATCTACAATACAAATGGTATCAGTTGCCTGTTCTATAAGCGAGCGGTAACGCAATTCATTTTCCTTTATCTGTTCTTCAGCTTTTTTCTTTTCTGTAACGTCTTTAAAATAAACCGAGAGACCGTTTCCAGAAGCGTAAGCACTAACTGCAAACCATTTATTGGCCCGGCTGGAAAATTCCTGGAAACGCACGGTGGTGTTTTCCCGGATGGCTTTTTGATAATTATTATAAAATGCTGATGAAGCTGTACCGGAAAATACTTCATGCAGATTTTTTTCAATAGCATCTTCCCGTTTTACATTAAGCAGTATTTCTGCTCTTTTATTCCAATAGGTTATTATGGAGTTTTTATCCACTGCAAAAAAACCATCATCAATCCTTTCCAGTATCGTGTTTTTTTCTTCATAGGATATCTGTAAAGCCGCTTCAGATTTTTTGCGTTCTGTTATATCATGGCAGGTTCCTACAGCCCTCGCCGGTTGTCCCTGTGAATTACGAAAAATCCGCCACCGCTCTTCTACAACTTTTGTAAGGCCGCTGTTTGTGAGAATGCGATGTTCAATTGTATTGATTGAATGCCCATCCAGAGAATTTACAAATGCAGCATCTACTTTAGCACGGTCTTCAGGGTGAACGAATTCTAAAAAGCCCGGGTGTGAATCCTGGAACATGGCCGGGTCAATATCGAAGATCCTGTATGTTTCTTCTGACCATATCACTTTCATGCTGAATAAATCGGTTTCCCAACTGCCAACTTTTGCTACTTCCTGTGCTTCAATCAACCGGGCCTCACTCAACCTCATTTTTTCTTCCACTAATTTCCTCCCGGTTTTATCTCTTACAAAGGCGCAAAAAAATTCTTCACCCTCCTGGCTGATGGGTACTATGCTTAACTCAATCGGGAATTCTTCACCGCTCCGTTTTATGGCTGATAATTCCAGCAGCTTATTTAACACAGGCCCTTTACCTGTTTTTAAATAATGCGCCAAACCTTCACTATGCCGCTTGCGGTATTGCTCTGGTATAATAAGTTCGCTAAGCTGTTGCCCCAATGCTTCACTTTCAGTCCATCCAAATATTGCTTCGGCCTGCAGGTTCCAGAAACTAATCTCTCCTGTTGTGTTTATACAAATGATTGCATCCAGTGCAGCATTCATTACAAGCCTTAGCTTTTCCTCACTATTCCTGATAGCTGTGCCTGTTTTTTTTCTGCCGGCCCCTTTAACTACAGTAACCGGTTTAATATCAAAGCCCGATTTGGAAACCCCGTTCAGTGCCGGGTTGTCAACAGCATCGGCCATGCAATGCTTCTCTTTTTTAAGAGCAGGCCTGTTACCTGTTTTTACCGAAAGATTTTTGTGTTTAATATAGCTCATTATCTGTTTGGATATGGATTCTAAAAAAGCATTCGTTATTCTAAGGTTACTCAACCTGGTCACACAAATAATTACGAAACTTCAAGTATACAAAGCTACCAACTGAAATGATGGGGAGACATAGTATAAGCTAAGTTGTTTTTGTAGTTGTTATTCTACAAGCAGGCTTTTTTATACAAAACAACGGGCAGAGGTATTTTTGTTGTAAAGATTGTAACGGAACATTAACAGGCCATGATTTTGAAAATGAGATCACTGTGCTGATAAACCTGTCAAAGTTTTATCACTTCATTCAGCACAGCAATATTAAATCCGTTTTGTACAACCTGCCTGTACTGTTTACTTTTTTTGTTGATGACCGGGTTGGTGTGATTAAAGTGAATGAAGTAAATCTTCTTTTTTTCTGTTGGGGATAAATCTTTAAACAGTTTCATGCTTTCAGTAATAAAAGGATGGGGGATGGTTGAAATATCACGGGTGTTGATTTCTGCAGCATCATAAAAAGTGCCATCAATAAAAGCATAATCTACTTCAGCAATGGCTTCAATAAAATTTGTGTTCCATTTTTGCCATTTATCAATATCGGGTATAAACAGTACTTTTTTATCAGGGCCGATGATGGTATAGCCAACGGTTTCAGAAAATTCATCCCTGTGCGGCACGGTAAACGGAATTACTTTCAGATTGGTTGAAAGTTGTATTTCCTTTTTATTATTCATCTCCTGTAAGGCAATATTTTTATTTTTCACCAGTTGGCTCCAGGGGCCGTTTTGTTCCAGGAAGTTTTTCATGCGTGGCATGGCGTAAACCGGAATGCTGTCTGCATTCATGGCTTCTTTACCCAAATACATTAAACCGGCATAATGCCCGATATGTGCATGCGTTACAAAAATACCATCGGGTGTTTCTTTGGTATTGAAGGTAGAAAAATTCTTTAAAAGTTTTGTTTGCTGCGTAAAGTCGGGGGTGGCTTCAAAAATGTATTTTTTGTTATTAACAGGATCAATTAAGCCAAGCGAAACAACCATTCTGTCCTTATTTGGCTGCAGGAATATTTTTCTGCAACAATCTTTTGTACAGCCAATCTGCGGCGAGCCTGCATCCTGTATGGTGCCCAATATAACCAGTGAAGTTACTGTAACCGGTTTAAGCGTATCTGCTTTTTGAGCAACAATAGCATTACCGCAAAGCAACACTGAAAAAAACAATAGTAATTTGAGTCGCTTCATCGTTTTAATTGTGCCGGTTAAAATATAAAATTAAAATGTGCAGGCAGTATTTCTATATTAAATTCATTGCTTTCCAGGTATTCTCCATCCAAATGCGACTGAATTGGTTGATCACTTTTAATGGTTATTTTCTGTGTATTATAATAATCTATAAAAGGAAGATCCAGGTGTTTTCCTTTTTCAATTACCGGCAAATAAAGAAGCCTTTTAAAAAGGGAGAGGGGCTTTACCAGGATCGTATCTAACAAGCCATCGTCTGCCTTTGCCAGCGGAGCCACAAAAAAGCCACCGCCGTAACGGGTTCCGTTGGCAATGCTGATCATCATAAATTTGCCTTGCACTGTCTTTTCGGCTGAAATAATAGTATAATCCTGTTCTTTATAAAATAAAATATGCTTTAAAACCGATAACATGAATGATGTTTTTCCACCAAACTTGTTTACTCCCTGCAAGCCTTTGGCAACAGCACCATCAAAGCCAATACCAACACCATTTAAAAAATATTTTTCGTTACACTTGCCTGCATCAATTGGTTTTGAAGTGGATTGTAACACATGGTTCACCTGCGCTTCAGTTGTGGTTTTGCCATACAGCAAAGCATAAAAATCGTTGCCGGTGCCGCCATTAAAAATGCAAAGCGGTTTTTTTATATCGTTAAACTGGTTCACAAAATAATTAACGGTGCCATCGCCACCGGCAATCCAAACCTGGTCAAATTCATACAATCGGGCATCCCATTCTTTTTGGGTAAATATTTGTGAATCAATTTTTCTTTTGGTGAGTATAGACTGTATTGCAGCTGCCAGCTTAACAGCTTTTCCACTTCCGGCAAGTGTGTTGGTAGCAATAGCAATCTTCATTGAAGAGAATTTTACCAAAGAAAGGAATAATATTTAACATAGTTGCCCCCATAAGACCTGGATTGCAGGACAACAGAAATGTTTTACATTTGAAAATACAGATGCTGCTAAAAAATATGATAACGATCCGGCAATTTTTTATAAAACATAAAACCATCCTCTTGTATGGTATCAGCCTTGCCCTGCTGTTGATTTTACTTAAGTGGCTCGAACTGCGGTTTGTAATATTTGATCATGCCATGGAAATATATGTTGGCGCCATTGCTGTTATTTTTACGGTGCTGGGTATATGGCTTGCACTTAAACTAACTAAACCTAAAATAGAAAGGGTAGTTGTTGAAAAAGAAATTTACATTGAAAAAAGCAGGGAGTTTGTTTTTAACGAAGCCGAATTTACCCGCCTGGGTATCAGCAAAAGAGAACTGGAAGTGTTACAATTAATGGCCGATGGTTTCAGTAATGCCGAAATAGCTACCCGTTTATTTGTTTCGCTCAATACCATTAAAACCCATGCATCCAATCTGTTTTTTAAACTGGATGCAAGCCGCCGCACCCAGGCCATTGAAAAAGCAAAAACACTTAACCTGATACCGTAAGGCTGGTACTTTGGTATGAAATTCACGTATAAAAATTCAAAATCGCCCGAAAGTATGAGGGGAGAAAGATAATTCTGTTTGATTTTTGTATCTCAAACCAAAACCTTGTCAAATGAAAAAAGTAGTTCTTGTTTACGGTATCATCGCAGGGCTGATAGTTACCGGTATGATGGCATTTTCCACCGGTTATTTTTGCGCCAAAGGAGATTTTGAGGGTGGAATGATCTATGGCTATTCTGCCATGATCATTGCGTTCTCCATGATCTTTGTAGGCATTAAAACTTTCCGTGATAAATATAATGGAGGAACCATCAATTTCGGGAAAGCATTTAAAACCGGCCTTTTTATCTCATTGATCGCCTCTACCATTTATGTCATAGGCTGGCTAATCAATTATTATTGTTTTATGCCCGATTTTATGGATAAATATGCTGCGGTTATGATTGCCAAAGCAAAAGCCAGTGGCATCAGTGCAGCTGAGCTTGCAAAGCAAACGGCTTCAATGGAGCATATGAAAGAATGGTATAAGAATCCTTTCTTTGTTATACTGATGACCTATGTAGAGATACTTCCGGTGGCATTGGTTGTTACATTGATAGCATCTTTAATTTTAAAAAGAAAAGTAAAAGTTGCAGTATAATCTATCAATGTTTTTCTTTTTAAAACGTGTAAAAAAAATTATTATGAAATTAGGAGCATTTTCAATAAGCCTGAGTGTTAAGAACCTGGAGGCTTCGAAAGCATTTTACGAAAACCTGGGGTTTACGGTATTTGGTGGCGGCATGGCAATGAATTATCTGATCATGAAGAACGGCAATGCACTTGTCGGGCTTTTTCAGGGCATGTTTGCCGGTAATATTTTAACCTTTAATCCTGGTTGGGATGAGAATGCAACCTTACTGGAAAACTTTGATGATGTAAGGGAAATTCAGAAGCAACTGAAAGGGAAAGGCGTGGAATTAAGTGCAGAAGCAGATGAGAGTACAACCGGTCCGGCAAGCCTGATGCTGACCGATCCGGATGGGAATGTTGTTTTGATAGATCAGCATGTGTAATCATTATTACCCAAAATAAATTTAATACTATAAACATGAAAAAAGTAACAGGTATAGGCGGCATCTTCTTTAAATGCAAAGACCCCAATGCAGTGAAAGAGTGGTACAACAAACATCTTGGTTTGGATGCAGGCCCATATGGGGCAAGTTTTGAATGGCGGCAACTGGATGCGCCTGAGCAAAAAGGCCTTACACAATGGAATGTAAATACCGAAGCGGCAAAAATGTATGAGCCATCCACCAAAGACTTTATGATAAACTACCGGGTAGAGAATTTAGATGCCCTGGTAGCGCAACTGAAAACTGAAGGGGTAACTATTGTTGACGATATTGAAGATACCGACTATGGCAAGTTTGTGCATATACTCGACCTGGAAGGCATTAAGGTACAACTTTGGGAGCCGAAGGATGGGGAGTAAAAGAATCAATACAAAGTAGTAGAGAAAGGTATAAACCCCTTTAAGTTTGGTAAGGGGTTTATTTTTATTTTCTTTTTTGTGCTGCTGATGATCTTGCCGGTATCGTACCGTTCTATTTTTTCCAACTGTACTCCGGTAGATAAATTAAATTCTGTTGTGGTAGCATTTCCATCGCCGTCACTGTGGTTTTGTTTAAACCCTATCATTGCAAAATATCCGTTTTGATAACGGAATTTGTATTCATAATAACCACGTAACAACTCTGTATTCATGGTAAGAACACCAGCTTTTACCTGTATATAAGAAAACCTGCTGCCGGTTAGCATGCTTTCTTTTCCATCGGGAAATTCAGCTTCAATAGCCGAATCGTTTTGAATGACAAGGCGATAACCTGCATCTGCATTTTTAAAAAATATTTTCAACCGGTATGGTGCTTTGTTATTCAATGTATCCTGCAATACTATTACCGAATCGGGTAGTTTGTCTTTATTTAAATCTCCTTTGATGGTTAAGATTATGTGGTTGAAGGTTTCTTTACTGCTGCCTGCCTGGCTATGAGTCAATGCTGGCAGCAGGACTGCAATAAAAAATAGAAGGTGAATCTTTTTATGCATTACCAAGGTTTATATTGCTAATTACCGCTAACAGTTTTTAAATAATGCCCGTTACCATCCACCACCGGTGGAAAGCTGCTTATTATTTTTATCCATTTATCTTCCAGCATGATCTGCTTTGTGCCGGTATCGGTAAGCACATCAATGGGTAAGGGCATGGGCAGGTTGGTGGCTTTAATGCCGTATTCATTAAAACCGGTTTGTAAAATGGTTAATTCCAGTTTCTTGGTAGTTCTTAAATAAAAATCAAAAAGAGGTTTTAAATTTTTACCGGCGGCTTTGCTGAAGAGTTGCTCCACATCATCGGTGGTTACAAAGTTGCTGTAAGTGTATTGCGGGTCGGTGGCCAGTTTTTTAAGTGTGGGAAAAAATAATTCATCGC
>JAOAUI010000197.1 GCA_030157685.1 Ferruginibacter sp.
CTAAAAACGAAATGAAAGTTTTTAACGGCATTGATGCAGTAATAAAACATGTACATGATTTTGAAAAGGTACGGGACAACCTGGGTTACGAAATTGATGGTATGGTGATAAAAGTGAACGATTTAAAATTGCAGGACCGCCTGGGTATGACATCGCATCATCCACGCTGGGCCATTGCATTTAAATTTAAAGCCAGGCAGGGTACCAGTAAACTACTGGCAGTAGAGTTCCAGGTGGGCCGTACAGGTGCAGTTACTCCCGTTGCCAAAATTGAACCGGTGCAGGTTGGCGGTGTTACCGTGGGCAGTATCTCCATCCACAACGAAGAGTACATCAAAGAAAAAGACCTGATGCTGGGCGATACTATTTTGATTGAAAGAAGCGGCGATGTAATTCCACAGATAGTAAAATCTTTTGCCGAGCTGAGAAAGGGCGATGAAAAGAAAATAGAATTCCCTACCATTTGCCCGGTATGCAACAACGAATTATATAAGCCCGAAGGAGAAGCAGTGTGGCGCTGCGTTAGCCTTACCTGCCCGGCACAAATTGTAGAAGGTATTATACATTTTGTAAGCAAAGATGCAATGGACATCAGGAGCTTTGGCGAAGCCAATGTGCGCAAGTTTTATGAAATGGGAATACTCAAATCCATTCCGGATGTGTACAGCCTGCCTTATGAAGAGATTGGCAAACTGGATGGCTTTGGCGAAAAGTCAATAACCAAACTACAGCAGGCCATTGAAGATTCTAAAAAGCAACCCCTAAACAGAATTATATATGCATTGGGCATACGCTACGTTGGCGAAACCACGGCAAAAACTCTTGCCAATGCAGTAGATCACCTTACAGATTTTGCAGCTTTTTCCGAAGAGCAACTAATGCAGCTGGATGATGTGGGGGTAAAAGTTGCCAAAACGGTGTACAATTTTTTCCATAATGCTGATAACCTGCAGTTGTTGCAAAAGCTTGAAGAGCTGGGCGTTCAGTTAAAAAATGAAAAGAAGGGGACTGTAACCGATGGCAACCTTTCGGGCCTCACCTTTTTATTCACAGGCACCCTGTCGCAATTAAAAAGAAGCGATGCCGAAGCGCTGGTAGAAAGTAACGGGGGAAAGATACTGGGCGCAGTAAGCAGCAGGTTAAATTACCTGGTTGCAGGCGAAAGCGCCGGCAGTAAGCTGGAAAAAGCCAAAAAAATACCAGCCATACATGTTATTAGTGAAGAAGAATTCATAAAAATGCTACCTATTAGTAAATAATTATATTATATTTGTTAGCTGCTCCTCTCAAAATAACCCAGGAAAATTCTTCTTCCAGTTTAAATTGATTAAAACATTCTGTTATGATTAAAAAAAATCCCGGCGAAGTTTGGAAGCAAATAATATTTACCGGACACAAACAGCTTCGTAAAAAATACGCAGTATCATCGCATGGCAGGGCCGCCAGTTATTATGATGATGTAATAAAAGATGGCAAATTGCTGATGGGCTCACTCACATCTGGTTACAAAACTTTAAACCTGCATGTTGCAAACAGCAATGGCACTATTTATATTCACCGGGAGGTGGCAAAACATTTTTGCAAAAAACCTTCGCTAAAATATAAATATGTAATTCATGTAAACCATAAAAAGAAAGACAATATTTATAAAAACCTGAAATGGGCAACCCTGGAAACTGTAAGCTCCCATCAGCAAAACAGCCCTGAAAAAATTGCATATAAAAAACGCCAGGCAAACCGTACTGTTGGCCTCAAACTGAATGCCACACAGGTTAAAACCATAAAAGACATTATCAATAATCCAAAAAGAAAATTAACTTACAAGCAACTGGCAGCAAAATATAAAGTTAGCGAAATGACTTTATACCGCATTAAAAGCGGTGAAAACTGGGGACGTATCAAGTAATTGGGAAAAATCAAACTTTCGGCAAAGGAATCTGTTAAAACACAGGTTCCTTTTTTTTATTTTACTAAATTCGCCCTGCTCAATCAGCGATCGTTATGCTTCAATCAACAACATTAAAATTTCTTAAAGATTTACAAAAGAACAATAACAAACCCTGGTTTGATGAACACCGTAAGCAGTATGAAACAGCCCGGGCAGATTTTTACGGCATGGTAGAAAAGCTGATACCGGCTATCGCAAAATTTGATGACCCTATTGGCCGCTTAACCGTTAAAGAAACGGTGTTCAGAATAAACCGCGATGTAAGGTTCAGTAAAAACAAGAGCCCCTATAAAAACAATATGGCCTGTTATTTTAACCAGGCAGGCAAAAACGGGCTGGGTGCTGGCTATTACCTGCACATAGAGCCGGGTAAAAGTTTTGCTGCCGGTGGTATTTGGGTACCCGAACCTGCGGTACTGGCCGGTATACGGCAGGAAATAGACTACAATTTTACAGATTGGAAAAAGATAATTGAAAATAAAAATTTCAGGAAAACCTTTGCAGCCGGAATTACCGGCAATGATAAGCTGGTGCGGCCGCCAAAAGGGTACGATGAAAATAATCCGGCAATTGAATTTCTAAAAATGAAAAGTTTTATTGTACGCAAAAGCTTTGCCGATGCAGACTTACAGGATAAAAGTTTTGTAACTGATGTAGCCAAAACTTTCAATACCATGAAGCCGTTGATTGACTTTTTAAATACAGCACTTCATTAAAAAAAGACGGCCAGAGATAAAAATCTCCGGCCTTGCTTACCTCTGAAACCACAAGAAAAATTTTATAGCTAACGCATACTACTATTAATATAAACATGTATTATTGAAGATATCCCTTAACGATATTCCAAACGGATTTTTTATAATATTGGAGAATTCAGATAACTAAGCAGACTGTAAAATTACTATTTTTTTAATATTTACATAATTTATTTTCCAATTTTCGCAATTTCTTAAGCTTTTTCAGCATTAATATATCCGCTGCAGCCCGCGTTGCTGCATTTTCATCAAATACTGCTCTTTATGCTGCATGGCCAGCAAATGCCCATTTCCAAAAAAATCTTATCAGTAAAAATAAAGCTGCAAAAACTAATAAGCATTAGTTTTGTAAAAAAATACCGATGGCCAAAATAAAGCCGGGGAAAAATGCCAGCAAAAGAGATGTAATTACACAAAAGGCGGCTGCTTTGTTTAAAACCAAGGGGTTTTCATCTGCTTCTATGAGGGAACTGGCCGAAGCCGTTGGTGTAGAAGCCCCCAGCCTGTATAACCATATTGGCAGCAAAGGCGAATTATTACAGGGCATTTGTTTTAAAGTTGCCAATGCTTTCATTTCGTACCTGGATAGGGCCGAAAATACCCCTGCCGGTCATGCAACCCGGCTCGAACAGATCATCCGCTTTCATATACGTATGATGCTTGACCATTTTGATGAAGTATACGTTGCCAATCACGAATGGAAGCATTTAAAAGAGCCTTATTTAAGCAATTTCCTGATTCAGAGAAAGGGCTACGAAAAACGCCTCATTGCTTTACTGGAAAATGGTATTGCTGCAAAAGAATTTAAACCAACCAATCCATATGTTGCGGTGCTCACCATCCTGTCGGCGGTAAGGGGATTGGAATTTTGGCAGCAACACAAAAAAAATATCAGCAGCCAGGTGCTGGAAGACGATATGGTAAATCATTTATTAAAAGGAATCACTAAATAATTTTTTATGGCCGTTCATTTTCATAAACTTAAAGTAAAGGAAGTAAAAACAGAAACACCCGATTGTGTTTCTATTGCTTTTGTTGTACCACAGGATCTACAATCTGAATTTTTATTTGAGCAGGGTCAGAATATTACCATTAAAAAAGAAATTGATGGTGAAGAGATTCGGAGGTCTTACTCCATCTGCTCAGCTCCTTTTGAAAATGAATTAAGGGTAGCAGTAAAAAAGGTAAACGGCGGAAAGTTTTCTGGCTTTGCCAATTCAATTTTAAAAGCTGGCGATGTACTGGATGTACTGCCTCCTACCGGAAAGTTCAATACAAAACTACAATCCACTAACAACAAACAATACCTGGCTTTTGCCGCCGGAAGCGGTATTACTCCGGTAATTTCAATTATCAAAACAACTTTACAAACCGAGCCTGCAAGCAGCTTTACGCTTGTTTTTGGCAACCGCGGCCGTCACACAATTATTTTTTTTGAAGAACTGGAAGCATTAAAGAACAGGTACCTCAACCGGTTTAATTTTATCAATATACTCAGCCGTGAAAAAACGGATGCTCCCATCAATTTTGGAAGAATTGATACCTCCAAATTAACCGAACTCAATAAACTGATTGATTATAAAAACACCGATGAGTTTTTTATTTGCGGGCCCGAAGAAATGATCTTTTGTGTAAAAGATTTTTTAGAGCAAATGAATATTGATAAAAAGAAAATTCATTTTGAGTTATTTACAACACCGGGAGAGAAGCAGTCGTCCGTTGTCAGTCGCCAGTCATCGGTAGAGGATAAAGGGCCTACAAGTAAAATAACCGTAAAGCTCGATGGCAGAAGTTTTGATTTTGACCTTGGTTTCAACAGCGAGAATATTCTGGATGCAGCCCTGAAGCAGGGTGCCGACCTACCCTTTGCCTGTAAAGGCGGCGTGTGCTGTACCTGCAAGGCAAAACTGCTTGAAGGTGAAGTGGAGATGGATGTAAACTGGGG
>JAOAUI010000198.1 GCA_030157685.1 Ferruginibacter sp.
TGAAATAAGTAAAACAGCAGTTACTGCCAGGGGAAGAATACGTTTTTGCACAATAATAATTTTATGAAATGCGGTTAGATTTCTACTTCGCAAGTTCGGAATACAATTGCAAATAGTCTGTTAAATCACTTTCTGCATTAAATTTCAAAACTTTCTTTCCTTTAACCTTTGCAAATTGTTCAACAAGTTTTTTATCTGTTTTTTCAGCACCAAATGTAATGGCATCAGCATATGTGGCACCTCCGGCAAACATAGCCGTGTTGTTCATATCTTTAAAAGGCTCCAGTTCTTTTTTGGTAACATAATCATTGATGGTGACCATCTTCAGAAAATCTTTTTCCAGTTTTTCCTTAAATGTATTTTGCCCAATAGTATAAATGATTTTACTGTTGCTGAAAACAGGTTCCTTTTTATATGCATTTCTGATGAACATCGGTATTAGCCCGGTCATCCAGCCGCTGCAATGAATAATATCGGGAGGCCATCCAAATTTCTTAACGGTTTCCAGGGCTCCTTTGCAGAATAAAACAGTTCTAAGGCCATTATCATCAAACCAATTTTCCTTTTCATCGGTAAAAATTGATTTTCTTTTAAAATAATCATCATTATCCAGAAAGTAAATCTGCAGCCTTGCATTGGGCAGCGATGCTACTTTTATAATTAAAGGATAATCATCGTTGTCAATCGTTACATTAATACCAGATAAGCGAACAACCTCATGCAAACGGTGCCTTCTTTCGTTTATTACACCAAACCTTGGCATAATGCAACGTACTTCCATCCCTGTATCATTGGATTTTACGGCCAGTTTATTTACAATTTCCGCAAAATCAGTAAGTTCCAGATAAGGCGACATTTCATTTGCAATAAATAAAATTCTTTTCTTTGTACTCATTTACGCTTGGTTTGTTGCTGTAATATTTTAGAAACGGCTGCAAAAGTACGATATTTATTCGGGAAAATCAGATTCAACAGGCATTTGAAGTGTAATTGATACCAATATGATACTATTTAAGAAAGCTGCTGATATTAATAACTGGCTGCTCAAAAGCAAAGCTGCCGGCAAAAAGACCGGTTTCATCCCCACGATGGGTGCATTGCACCAGGGCCATACTTCACTGATACATGCTTCAAAACAGGCTGGTTCTATTTCGGTTTGCAGCATTTTTGTAAACCCGGCACAGTTTAACGATGCCAACGATTTTGATAATTACCCCAGCACTATTGAAAAAGATATTGATGCCCTTGAAAAAGCCGGCTGCGATGTGTTGTTTTTGCCCTCGGTTTCAGAAATGTACCCTGCCGGAATGGAAAATGCAAAAAATTATGACCTGGGTTATTTAGAAACGGTGCTGGAAGGCAAATACAGGCCGGGGCATTTTCAGGGGGTTTGCCTGGTGGTACACCGGCTGCTGAACATTATACCTGCCAATGATTTATACCTTGGCCAAAAAGATTACCAGCAATGCATGGTTATTAAAAAGCTGGTTGAACTGGAGAAGATCAATACAACTATCTACATCTGCCCCACACTAAGAGAAACCAGCGGACTTGCTATGAGCAGCAGAAATATGAGACTGACAGCAGAAGCCCGAAAACATGCCCTTACAATATTTGAAACCTTATCTTATTTAAAAAACAATATTAAGCCCGGCGACTTAACCGCACTAAAACAAACTGCCATTGATAGTTTAACCAATGCCGGTTTTAAGGTTGATTATGTAGAAATAGCTGATGCTGGTAATCTTGATATTATTAACCACTGGAATGGCAACAAAAAACTGGTTGCAGTTGCTGCTGCATTTTTAGGTGATGTAAGATTAATTGATAACATGCTTTTATAGCAATAACATTAGATACTGGATACTGGATACTGGATTCTGGATTCTGGATGGGAGTTTAAGTTAGCGAAGAACTTTTAAGGATTCAGGATGTATCAAGCATCCAGTATCAAGTCCTCAACATCTTCTTTTTTGACTTTACTGTTTTCCCTTCGTAATTTGTAACCGATTATGAACAAGCGGTTAATCTCCATATTACAATACACCCTTTTTTTGGGTGCCGGTATATTTTTGGTTTGGTGGCAGCTTAAGGGTATGACTGCAGAACAGAGAACCCAGTTTACTTCGGCATTACGCAGCGCCAATTACTGGCTAATTATTCCTATTATTTTTATGAGCCTCCTCAGCCATTTAAGCCGTGCCTACCGCTGGAAATTGCTTTTAGAGCCGCTGGACTATCATCCGAAAATTAAAAATGTATTTGCCGTAACCATGGTTGGTTACCTGGCCAATGCCGCCATTCCACGTTTGGGCGAAATTTTAAAATGTACTTTTTTATCAAAATACGAACACATTAAAGTAGAAAAGTTGGTTGGGTCTATTTTAATTGAACGCACATTTGACCTGTTCTGTTTTGTGATATTTATCGGCATTACTGTTTTGATACAGGTAGATAAGATTGGCGGTTTTATAAAAGAAAAGCTTGCATCGTTTGGAGAAAACTCTGCTATGCCGCTTTGGGCAAAAGGGGTAATTGTTTTAGTAATAATTATGCTGATCTATTTTAGTTTAAAATTGCTGGTAAAAAAATATCCCGAAAACAAAACCATTCTTAAAGTAAATAATTTTTTTAAAGGTATTGGCCAGGGCTTTATTGCTATAAAGAGTTTAAAAAAACGCAACCAGTTTATTGCCCACACGTTGTTTATATGGGCCATGTATCTTTTACAGATTTATATAGGTTTTATGGCTATGGAACATACGACAGGGCTGGATATAAGTGCCGCCTGCAGTGTATTGGTGCTGGCAACTTTTGCCATGATCATTACACCAAACGGAATTGGCCTGTTTCCTATTTTTGTAATGCAAACGTTGATTTTATATGGCATTGACAGTGCCTATGGCAAAGCATTTGGCTGGCTTATCTGGGGAGTAGCTACTTCCATTATTTTAGTTGTGGGCTTTATCTGCCTGTTGCTTCTTCCTTATATTAACAAACAAAAAAATGAAAACAATACAAGCTATCCCGGATAAAATTTTTACACTTACAGAACTGAAGCAACAAATCAACCGCTGGCGTCTGATCAATAAAAAAATTGTTTTCACCAATGGTGTTTTTGATATTTTACACGAAGGACATATTGCCTCTTTAAGCGAAGCTGCACTTTACGGCAATATTTTAATTGTTGGTATTAATGCAGATACTTCGGTAAAAAGATTAAAAGGTGAAAGCCGCCCTGTTAATAATGAAGGATCGAGAACATTGCTGATGGCATCGCTGGTAATGGTTGATGCAGTTATTTTGTTTGAAGAAGACACTCCGTTAAATTTAATAACAGCCCTTTTACCAGATGTACTTGTAAAAGGCGGCGATTATACCATTGAACAGATAGTTGGCGCCACAGAAGTAATGGCAAATGGCGGCGAGGTAAAAATTGTTCCCATCCTGGAAGGGTTTTCCACCACCGGTATTATTGAAAGAATGAAAAGCAGCGACAAATAATGTTTCATTTTTACAAAAACTTAATATAGTTTTTCGCTTCTTTTAAAAGTCAAGTCTTAAATTCGCCACACTTACTATAAAATCCTGTTTGCTTGCAAAAGAGAAAAATCATTTTCAGAGACATAAGCTGGCTTTCCTTCAACAACCGTGTTTTACAGGAAGCGGCAGATGAAACTGTGCCGCTGAGAGAACGCATCCGTTTCCTCGGTATATTCTCAAACAATCTTGATGAATTTTTCCGGGTACGTGTGGCCGCTCTAAAGCGCATGATCGAGTTCGGAAAAAAATCAAAAATGCACCTGGAACTTACCCCTGCAGCTATTATTGAAGAGATACAGGAAATAGTAATTGAACAGCAAAAAGAATTTGAACGTATCTGGAATGAAATTTTAAGGGAGCTTAAAAAAGAAAGAATTTACCTGATAAATGAAACACAGTTAAATAAAACACAGCAGGCATTTATTCTGGATTATTTTAACGAAGAGATACGCAGCAATGTAATACCGCTGATGATTGAGAGTATCCAGAATTTCCCGGTATTGAATGACCGGTCTATTTACCTGGCCTGTAAGCTATCAAAAAAAGACAGATCTATACCACAAAAATATGCATTGCTGTCGGTGCCAACCCGGCGGTTGCCCAGGTTCATCATTCTGCCATCAAAAAATGCCGATAAGCAGATCATTTTACTGGAAGATATCATCCGCTTTTGTTTACCCAATATTTTTTCATTTTTTGGATACGACACTTTCTCGGCCCACATTATTAAAGTAACCCGTGATGCGGAGATAGACATGGATAATGACATTGAAACATCACTCATCCAAAAAATTGAAAAGGGTTTAAAGAACCGCAAGAAAGGTAAACCGGTACGTTTTGTTTTTGATAAAGCCATTGACCCATCGCTGCTTACCTACCTGGTACGCCGCCTGGGTTTATTGCAGAAAGATAATCTTATCCCGGGCGGGCGCATTCATAATTTTGTTGACTTCATGAATTTCCCGGAATCGGTTTTTACTAAAAAAAGCCTGCGAAAAAAACCCTTCATACATCCTGTTTTAAAAAATGTAACCAGCGTTACCAATATTGTTTTAAAAAAAGATGTGCTTTTAAA
>JAOAUI010000199.1 GCA_030157685.1 Ferruginibacter sp.
CGGGCATCCAGCCAGTATGCTTTTCCTTTTACAGAAGGGGAGATGTCGAAGAGATCATCCTTCACCGCTTCGCCAACGGCATGTGTAGTGTTGGCGTCCTCTGCCAGTTTAATACGTACGGCAGATGTTTTGGAAACAGTGCCTGTTGTGTATGCATCAATGTATTTGCTGAAAGCAGGATCTACATCAATCCATTTGTCTTTTTTGCTGCAGGAAAAAAGACAACATGTTACAGTTACAAATAGCAGGGAATGTAAAAAAGTTACTTTGAACTTTTTGGTACGACAGCTTTGGTCGGGTTTCATAAATTTGAAGTTGATTGTGAAGTTGGTTGACACTGATGGATTCACCAATATCGGCATTTTTTATTTGCTATGTAAATGTGGAAAGAAAAATCCATATCTCCAATAGCCGAAGAAATTAATTTTAGTTAAAAGATATATAAAGATGAAAGCTGTGAGCATTTAGCTATGAGCTATGAGCTTTTAGCAGGAATTAGTTGCTAAAGTTTCGTTACTGCAACGTTGTAACTGCTGTTAGTCAGGGAAGAAGTCGTTTCCTGTGTGTAGCCACCATCTGTTGTCTGGATGATCTTCACCTTTATTTCCAGGTTGTATGGGAAGTTGATCTTATTTTCATTCCTGATCACTTTATCCAGTTTGAGGGTGTAACTACAGTTGTCCTGCCAGGAAATTCTGAAACGCACCACGGCTTTTAAAGCTTCGCTGGTTTCGGTCTGGTACATGTTGTTTCTGTCGGCTATTATCACTGCCCCGGCACGGGTATCGGCAATGCGGAATTTACCTTCACGGAATTTGGTGCAATCGGGAGATTGGCTGAAACAGGTTAAGTTGAAGCCAAGAAACAATAAAACAAGAATGGTTTTGTTCAAAATGAAAATTTATTTTCTGATTCGTTTATCTGGATTTCTGTAAGCACAATGTACGGAGTAAATAACTACTGCCTCGCTTTCAATTTCATAAACAACCAGATACGGAAAACTTTTTAGCTTTACATCTCTTATGATTTGTTACTCATCAATAAGCCATAGTATTGTGGATGCCTGCTGATTTCATTAAACCTTACGAGTAATTCAGCTAAAAAACGATCCCCTAATCCGGGTTGGATGACTTCATAATAATTGTAGGCTTCTGTAGTGTCATCTGCTGCTGCCCTCAGAATAATCAGCCGGTAAGCCATTATAATTTATTTTGGCGGACATAGGTTACGAAATCTTCAGCAACCATTGTTTCAGCTTCGTTGTTTTTATATTCGTTCCTGCGGGCATAAATGGCAGCCAGTTCATCCTTATTGTATTCAAATTCGGGGCCGATGCTGTCTTTCAGGATGGTATAAATAGCTTCCAGCTTTTTATCATCAGCTGTATCTATGTATTCATGGAGCGTTTCTTTTATTTGCTGTGCTGCCATAATTTTTTGTTTAATCAAATTTACCTGATTTATTTCAGAATTTACAACACCTGATTCTTCAACAAATCTTCAAACTCATCCCTTCTTCTTATCAATTGCGCCTTTCCATCCTTTACCAACACTTCGGCAGGTTTAAGCCTTGAGTTAAAGTTACTGCTCATTTCAAAGCCATAAGCACCGGCATTGTAAAACACCAGCAGGTCGCCTTCTCTTACTTCATGCAGTTTCCTGTCCCAGGCAAAAGTATCTGTTTCGCAGATGTAGCCGGTTACCGCATATTTTTTTGCTGAACCGGCAGGATTGCTGATGTTTTCAATTTTATGATACGCATCGTAAAACATGGGGCGTATCAGGTGGTTTAATCCACTATTGATGCCCACAAATGTTGTGGTTGCATTTTCTTTTATAACATTCACTTCGGTTATCAGATAACCTGCACCACTCACCAGAAATTTTCCCGGCTCAAACCAAACCTGCAAATGTTTACCATTGGGATTAGGATGATTACTAAAGGCCTCATTTACTTTTTGGGCCAGCAGTGGCATATCGGTTTCAGTATCTCCATCTTTGTAAGGTACTTTAAAACCACCGCCCAGGTCAATAGATTCCAGTTCTTTAAAGAAAGGTATGATATCGAATAACACTTCAATTCCTTTTACAAAAATATCTACATCTTTAATATCACTGCCGGTATGTATGTGCAGGTTTTGAATGTGCAGGTTGTATTGTGATACCAACGCCAGTATTTTATCCAACTGATCTACCGGTATTCCAAACTTACTTTTATCATGCCCGGTAGAAACCTTCAGATTGCCGCCACCCATGATATTGGGCCGCAGCCTGATGCCAACAGGATAACTATGGCCAAATTTCTGCCCGAATTTTTCGAGATTACTCAGGCTGTCGATATTTATATGTACGCCCAGGCTCTGCGCTTCTTCTATTTCACTAAAATGAATACCGTTGCTGGTGTAGAGAATGTTTTTAGCTTCAAAGCCGGCAAAAAAAGCAAGCTTTACTTCATTGATGGAGCTGCAATCTACATTGCAACCAATACTGTTAATATGTTTTAAAATGTTGATGTTGGTCAAAGCCTTGCATGCATAAAAGAACTTAGTGTCTGTTTTTGCAAAGGCATTGGTAAGCTTTTGGTATTGGGCTGTAATATGCGCCGCATCGTAAACATACAGCGGTGTGCCAAACTCTGTTGCAAGGGTATTTAATTGTTGATGTGATAATGACATGTTGCGAAAATAAGAAACGAATCGCTGATTATGATGATAGAGATAATTTCGCAGATATTAATGTTGTATCTGTTTATTGATGTCGCATAGTTAAACTGCCAAAATCCGGCAATGGATTTTGGCAGTTGTTATTTTTACAATTGATTTTTTTACATGTTACCATCGGCAGTTGGCCCATACAGGCCGGGAACTTTATTGCCTGTTGCACGGAGGTAAACCACCAGTTCGCCACGATGATGATACAGATGATTGAATAAAAAACTGCGTGAAACCTGTACCCTTGGCATTTCCGGAAAAATTACATTGTCTTCACTACCCGCTACCATTTTCCAGTTCTCAAACATGCTTTCGTCGGTTGCTGTTTCCAGTGCCTGGCGGGCATTTTTAAGGTTCTCTTCGAATTTAGCAACAATGTTCGCTGCCTTGCTGATATCTCCTTTATCATATTTATAGGCAGCCATATCCATTACATTTTCATGCAGGGTTGGCTGAAACCAGTTATACACTTCTGCAATATGTGATGCCAATTGACCGGTGGTCCAGTTTTTTTCTGATGGTTTGTAATCCAGAGCTGTGTCTGGTATAGCGCTTAATAGTTTACGGGTGTTTTCGGCTTCGTGTTCAAACTCAGCCAGTAAAGATTGTACAATCATTTTGTTGTTTTTAATGGTGATTGAAAAGGATAATAAATCTACATCTTTTCAATTCAAAAAAAAGCATTACCTGTATCAAATAACAATTTGGTAAACCTTTTACTCAATCATTTCCACAATCTCCGTAGGCTCCAGGTTTGCGTTACGCATGGCAATACCTCTTACCGCATTTGCTGTAAAATCCATAAATGCTTTTTTGGTAATGGCATCATCGCCAACCATGGCCGGTACACCAATGTCGCCGCCTTCACGTATGCTCTCTACAATGGGTATTTGTCCCAGGAAGGGAATGTCAAATTCTTCTGCCAGATTTTTACCGCCGTCTTTTCCAAAAATGTAATATTTATTGTCGGGCAGTTCTGCCGGAGTGAAGTAACTCATGTTCTCCACCAAACCAATTACCGGTACTTTCAATTGCGCCTGCCCAAACATGGCAATGCCTTTTTTAGCATCGGCCAGGGCCACGGTTTGTGGAGTAGTTACTACAATTACACCCGTTACCGGCACAGTTTGTACAATGGTTAAATGAATATCGCCGGTGCCGGGTGGCATATCAATCACTAAGTAATCCAGTTCGCCCCAATCAACTTCACTCACAAACTGGCGTATGGCACTGCTCACCATCGGACCACGCCAAACCACGGCCTGCTTTTCATCTATCAACAGCCCAATACTCATCATTTTAATGCCAAATTTTTCAATGGGTACAATCCAACCCTTACCGTCTTCTTCTCTCATCAGTGGCCTTTCGCCCCGTACACCAAACATAATATGCTGGCTTGGGCCGTAAATATCAGCATCCATCAATCCTACTTTTGCGCCGCCCTGCGCCAGCGCCAGCGCCAGGTTACTGGAAACCGTGCTTTTGCCCACACCACCTTTACCACTAACAACCGCAATAATATTTTTAACACCGCTCAAAATGGTTTTTCCATCCTTACGGTTGCTGCTGGTGTTACTTGTAAAGTTTACAGTAACCACGGCTTCTTTATTCACCAATAATTTTACCGCATTAATGCAGGCATTCATGATCAGATCCTTCAGCGGGCATGCAGGCGTGGTAAGCACCACGGTAAAAGAAACATTATTGCCATCTATCGCAATGTCTTTTACCATGTTCAGGGTTACGAGGTCTTTACCAAGATCTGGTTCCTGCACATTACTTAGTGCCTTTAAAATGTCTTCGTTCGTCATCGTTCAATTATTTGTTAAAAAACCAGTGTAAACCGCAAATTTAAACATTGATGCCCTTACTTTGTTTATTAATTAAGGAATGTTGGTAT
>JAOAUI010000200.1 GCA_030157685.1 Ferruginibacter sp.
TGAAAAGTGCTCAGGAATTTTTTAATGGCTTCGTTCTCAAAAGAATTAACCGTAACAATCTGGTTATGGGTGAGAATTATACAAATGGGTATGGTTATATAAAAAGCATCACTCAGGTTGAATGAATTGTTTTCAGTTGGTGTTTTTATAACGATGAGTTTTACATCGTCTTCAATTTCGTAACGGCTGCGTTCATCAATATCCAGTGAATCTTTTAAAAAGTCAATGGGTATATCCATGGTTTCGCTCAGTTCTGTAAACTCTTCCTGTTTAAGTGGCGGCAACACGTTTACCCATACGGCATCTTCATGCTTATCAATGGCAATGGTCTTTTGATCTATGTTTTTAAAATACTGGATCATGGGTTTTCAATGGCTTTTTGTATGCTGTGTAAATGATGTTCGGTATGAAAGATGGTGAAATAGCCAAGCTCACGTAAGGTTATCCGGCCAAGCAAAGGATGCTTTACCAGGTAATTGTCCATATCTTTTTCGGTTCTGTTTTTGGCTAAAGTTTTGATGAATTTTGCAGTGGTTTTGTTCCAATTATTAATTAATTTTTGTTTGCCGTATTTTATTTCAATTGGCTTTGGAACAAACCTGCTGCTGGCACGGCCACCTTCACTCAGTTTTTTGTAATACTTATCTTTTAATTCATCGTAGGTTCTGGAGTTTCTGTTGGGTGTGCCGCCAATCCATCTTACCAAAAAAAGCGGCAGGTACCAGGCAAGCGAAGAGGCGTTGGTTGATATGATGAGATGCTGTACATTTTCAGCAACCGACCATTTTTCGCCGGGGCGCTTAAAAAAAGTAACTTCATCAATACCATTGCAGGTTAATGAAAGTTGGGCAAATGCACTTTCTGCAGCCGATATGATCTCTGTTTTGGTCATATTTCAATTTCTCCTTTATAAACAAATTCAGCCGGTCCGCAGAGCCAGATACTATCAAAATGTTCGTCATCAATTTTATTATACTCAACACTTAAATGCCCGCCCATGGTTTTCACTTCTACCCGGTTAAAACCTTTTTCGTTGTGTGCATTCATTAAAGCCGATGCAGTTACACCGGTACCGCAACTAAGAGTTTCATCTTCCACGCCACGTTCGTAAGTACGTACAAAAATGCCATCTTCATCAGTTGTTTCTACAAAATTCACATTAATGCCCTCTTTCTCAAAATGTTTGCTGTAACGGATATCACGGCCGGTTTCTAACACATCAATATCTTCCACATTATTGGCAAATTTTACAAAATGCGGTGAGCCTGTATTCAAAACGGCATATCCCGAATGATAATCAACCTTATTTACATCCTGCATTTTTAAGCGAATAATATTGTGCATATCAATATCCGCTTCATGCATACCATCAATGGCCATAAACTGATAGGTGCTTTTGTGCATGCCCTGGTTTTTGGCAAATTGTACCAGGCAACGTCCCCCATTTCCACACATGCTGCTTTGGTTTCCATCAGCATTAAAATAAACCATCTCAAAATCCAGTTCAGCATGTTTATTCAATAACATTAAACCATCTGCACCAATACCAAACCTGCGGTCGCAAATTTGTTTAACCTGTCCGGATGTAAGGCCTGTATATTTATTGTCCCTGTTCTCAAGGATCACAAAGTCATTGCCCGTACCCTGGTATTTATAAAATTCTATTTTCATTTTATATACTTGACTCTGATATTATTTGCAAAGATTGTTTTATTAAGTTTTCAACAGCCAATGCGCCATCTTTCGAAAATTCTTTGCTGATGCGGTTGGCTACAATGGCACTCAGGCTCAGGCAATGATGCCCCAATGCATTTCCCAAACCATAAATGGCCGATGTTTCCATTTCAAAATTAGTAATCCGGTAATTGCCAAATTGAAAATTTGTCAGGTTATCAATCAGCATCGGGTAACCAAGTCCCAGCCTGAGTATGCGGCCCTGCGGACCATAAAAACCCGGACAGGTTACTGTAATGCCCTGGTGATAATCTTTTGTAAAATGTTTTATCAGCGAAGCTCCGGCCATGGTGATATAAGGTGAAACCTTACCAGAGTTTAACTGAGTATGCGTAGTAAATGCCTGTATGATCTGGTTTTCTTCTTCGTTATTTTCCTGGCGGTAAAAATGCATCAGGTTATCCAAACCCAAACCATGAGTGCTGGCAACAAAACTGTCAACCGGTATATCATTTTGTAAAGAACCTGATGTGCCCAGGCGGATAATATTCAGGCGTGTAAGTGTTTCTTTTACCAGTCTGGTTTCAAAGTCAATATTTATCAGGGCATCAAGTTCGTTTAAAACAATATCAATATTATCGGGGCCAATGCCGGTGCTTACACAGCTGATTCTTTTATTACCAATATAACCGGTATGTGTTACAAACTCACGGTGTTTGTTTTGATATTCTGTTTTGTCGAAATGTTTGCTTACTTCACCAACGCGGTCCGGATCGCCAACGGTAATGATGGTATTGGCGATCTCTTCGGGCCGGCAATTTAAATGATAAACTGCACCCCGTTCATTAATGATTAATTCCGATTCGGCTATGCGGCTCATATTTTTTTTGGTTTAGGATTGGGGTTGTGCAATTTTCTTTAAAATTACCCTATTTTTGCGTCCGAATAGCGCAAGGAATAAATTTGTATTTTGGATATCCATGCGATATTACTTGTTCAATATTCATCTGGTCCTGTAGCCGAGTGGCTAGGCAAAGCTCTGCAAAAGCTTCTACACCGGTTCGAATCCGGTCGGGACCTCAAATATTACTTACGTCATTGCAAAAAGCGATATACTCACTTTGTTCGCAATGACGTTTTTATTTTAAAGATATGTTTGTAAAATACCTGCACTGGCTGGGCATTGCTGCCTGTTTAACTTTAATTATAAGTTGTTTTTTGCCGTGGGGATATTATGCTGATCCACAAATTGTAAATGAGGCTGATAGAACATTTACGGGCTTTTATAATTACAAACAATTTTACGGCACGCCTGGGTTTATTTTTAGCTTTTTTGCTTTAGTAATATTGGTATTTATGTTTTTACCAAAGATATGGGCAAAAAGAGCAAATCTTTTTATAGCTGCATTTACTATTGCTTTTGCCATCAGGACATTTATTATTTTTGGTTCATGCTACAATAATTATTGCCCACAAAAATTGGTTGGCTTGTACCTGATGCTGGCATGCACTATCATTATGCTGTTAGCTTCAGTCTTTCCCAACGTAGAATTGTCGGATAAAAAAACTGTCAACCGGGGCTGACAGTACAAAGAATTTAGCTTTTAATTTTTCTTCACTTCCTTTGCCCATGCATCTTTTAAAGTAACTGTACGGTTAAAGACCAGCTTTTCTGTTGTGGAATCTTTATCTAAGCAGAAATATCCTTTGCGTATAAACTGGTAACGGCTTTCGGCTGTTGCCTGTTTAAGTGATGGCTCTACCACAGCATTGGTAATTATCTGTAAAGAATTAGGATTGATGGTATCTTTAAAATCACCTTCTTCGCCCAGCGGGTTTTCAACAGTAAATAAACGATCGTACAAACGAACTTCTGCAGATACAGCATGAGCTTCGCTAACCCAATGAATGGTTCCTTTTACGCTGATGCCGCTTGTATCATTATTACTCCTGCTTTCGGGGATATAGTTGCAATGAATTTCAGTCACATTTCCATCAGCATCTTTTACAAAGCTTTCGCATTTTACAATGTACGCACTCTTTAAACGTACCATTGCACCCGGTGCAAGCCTGAACCATTTTTTTGCAGGCTCTTCCATAAAATCTTCTCTTTCTATCCAGAGTTCTTTACTGAAAGGAAGTAATCTTTTTCCTAAAGATTCATCGGGTCCGTTTTCGCTTTCCATTTCTTCTGTCTTTCCATCTTCATAATTATCAATGATAAGTTTTAGAGGATCGAGCACAGCCATTACCCGTAAAGCTTTTGTATTCAGGTCTTCACGCAAACAAAATTCCAGTAAACTCAGGTCAATAAAATTTTCTCTTTTGGCCACGCCAATCTTGTCGCAGAAAGTGCGGATGCTTTCGGGTGTATAACCTTTACGGCGGAAAGCACTCAGCGTTGGCATTCGTGGATCATCCCAACCGGTAACATGATTTTCATTTACCAGTTGCAGCAGTTTTCTTTTGCTCATCACGGTATAAGTCATGCTCAGCCTGGCAAATTCATATTGATGCGATGGGAAAATTTCAAGCTTTTCTATCAACCAGTCGTACAATTCACGATGTGGAATAAATTCCAAAGTACAAATGGAATGCGTGATGTTTTCAATGCTGTCGCTTTGCCCGTGTGCAAAATCGTACATCGGGTAAATGCACCACTTGTCGCCACTACGGTGGTGGTGTGCATGTTTGATGCGGTAGATGATTGGATCCCTCATCAGCATATTGGTATGCTGCATATCAATTTTTGTACGCAAAACTTTTTCGCCGTCCTTATATTTACCTGCTTTCATGTCGGTAAATAAGGTAAGATTTTCTTCAATGGTTCTGCTGCGGTATTGGTTATCCTTACCGGGTTCGGTTGGCGTACCTTTCATTGCAGCAATTTCTTCGGCAGTAGAATCATCTACATAAGCAAGGCCTTTGTTTATAA
>JAOAUI010000201.1 GCA_030157685.1 Ferruginibacter sp.
CCAGCCAATACATCTTAAAAAAGGACATAATTAAATGAAAAAAATCACTATTGTTCTCAGCGTTGTTTTAATGCTCACCCTATCCGTAGAAACAGCTTCGGCTCAATATTATTTTTACAATAATAAGTACTACGATAATCCAATAACATTTGAACTTGGAGGTTCAATAGGAATAATGAATTGCTTTACCGATTTGGGTGGCAACAAGGGTGTTGGTAAAAGATCCTTAAAAGATCTGAACCTGGGTAAAACTCAGTTTGCCGGCAGTATCTCGCTTACAGCCATGTATGAATATATGCTTGCACTAAGGCTTGAAGCCACTTTTGGTACAGTAACTGCAGATGACAAAGTGTTGGCAAAAGTAGCCCCTTCAACTTATGGCAGGTACGAAAGAAACTTAAGTTTCAAATCCAAGATAACAGATTTTATGCTTGGCCTAGAAATTCACCCATTATACATTATTGGCAGAAATAATGAGGATAAAGAACCTCCTCTGATTTCTCCTTACATCCTTACAGGTATTGGATTTTTCTCTTTTAAACCACAGGCCAAATTAAACGGTAAATGGGTTGACCTGCAACCATTAAGTACCGAAGGACAGGGATTTGCAGAGTACCCGGACAGGAAAAGGTATAGTTTGAATCAATTGAATATTCCCTTTGGAATGGGTGCTAAATATGATATAGGCTCTTCTTTAAGCCTGAGAGCCGAAGTTGTTTACAGAAAACTAAATACTGATTACCTGGATGATGTAAGTAAAGAGTATATTGACCCTACTTTATACGCCAATTATTTTACAGGTGCAAAATTAACCAATGCACTTTTACTCAACGACCGTCAGTATGAACTGAATCCCGGCCATACTACTGTAGTGGGTGGAGAACGTGGCCATTCAAAAAATAAAGATTCCTACTTTACTTTCAATGTTAAAATTGGTTACACTTTCGGCAGAGAAAGAATCAAACGATAAAAACATGATTGATAAAAATATAAATCCCGTTCAGTTAAATTGAACGGGATTTTTTATTGTTGCCTGAATATATTTTTTTAAAGCAGGTTTTTAATTTCATTAATCAACTCACCTTTTGTAATGGGGATACCCATTATTTTATTGTACGGTTTTGCATCAACAAAATACACATCCCGTATAATTTTCACTAACTGCCCGTTATTAATTTCAGGAACCAATACCGTGTCAAAATTCTTCAGCATTTCTCCCAGGTTTTTTGGAAATGGCCTGATGTACCGAAGGTGTGCATGTGATACTGCATGACCTTCTTTTTGCAATTCTGTACAGGCACTTTTAATTGCTCCATAGGTACTGCCCCATCCCAAAACCAATACTTTTCCTCTTTCTTCCCCGCTATCCAAACGCTGATCGGGAATATAGTTAGCAATCATATCAACCTTGGCCTGCCTGGTTTTAACCATGTGCTGGTGGTTTTCCGGTTCGTAACTGATGTTTCCTGTAATATCAGCTTTTTCCAGTCCGCCAACACGGTGCTCCAGGCCCGGAGTGCCGGGTATGGCCCAGGGGCGAACTAATTTATCGTCTCTTTTATACGGTTGAAATTTGCCGTCCTTATCCATCACATCGGCAAAATTCTGCGATGCAAACTGGGTTTTTATTTCAGGTAAATCGGCAGCTGCAGGAAATTTCCAGGGCTCGGCTCCATTGGCAATATAACCATCGCTTAAAAACATCACCGGTGTCATATGCTGTACAGAAATCCTTACGGCTTCATAAACAGCGCTAAAACAATCGCTGGGTGTAGATGCGGAGACAATCGGCATCGGGCATTCTCCATTACGGCCATAATAAGCCTGCATCAGGTCACTTTGCTCTGTCTTGGTTGGCAAACCGGTTGAAGGGCCACCTCTTTGGATATTGATGATGATCAAAGGTATCTCCAGCATTACAGCCAATCCCATCGCCTCGCCTTTTAAAGCAATACCGGGGCCACTACTGGTGGTTACCGCCAAACTGCCACCATAACTGGCTCCAATGGCCGAAGTAATGGCAGCAATCTCATCTTCTGCCTGGAAAGTTTTTATACCAAAATTTTTGTACTTGCTCAGCTCATGTAAAATATCGCTGGCTGGTGTAATTGGATAACTGCCTAAAAATAATTGCAAGCCGCTTTTTTGTGATGCTGCAATCAGGCCATAAGATACAGCCTGGTTACCCATTACAGACCGGTAAGTACCCGGATCCATTTTTGCTTTTGCAACAGAGTATCGTGTGGTAAAAGTTTCTGTTGTATCGCCATAATTGTAACCGGCCTGCAATGCCTTTACATTACTTTCATATATTTCCGGCTTCTTGCCAAATTTTTCTCTTATAAAGCCAATGGTACTGTCCATATCCCGGTTGTACATCCAATACAAAAAGCCCAGTACAAACATATTTTTTGCCCGGTCTTTTTCTTTTACACCCATGGTTATATCCTTCAATGCTTCCCGGGTCATCTTGGTCACATCCATCCGTATCACTTCATAATTACTGAGGCTGTCATCTGTTAATGGGTTTACTCCTTCAGCATAATTGGCCAATCTTAAATTCTTGGCATCAAAACCATCTTCATTGGCAATAATTCTGCCACCGGGTTTTAATCCAATCAAATTTGTTTTTAATGCAGCCGCATTCATCGCCACCAGCACATCGCAGGCATCGCCGGGTGTAAATACCCTATCGCTTGAAAACCGCAATTGGTAACCGCTCACACCTGGTAAAGTACCTATTGGGGCACGTATCTCGGCCGGAAAATCGGGGAATGTTGCCAGGTCTATTCCCAGCATGGCTGTGTTATTGGTAAACTGGCTTCCGGTCAATTGCATACCATCACCGCTGTCTCCTGCAAACTTAATTACAACGTCATTTAATACTTCCTGCTTATTGCTCATAGTTAAAAATTATGGTAGGGCGAAGTTAACAATTTACCGATATGAAAAAACATAACATTTATCATATTTTATAATGATAAATCCACAATTTGAAATTAATAAATTAGGTTTGTCCAAAAAATTTTAATGTACGACCTGCACGATTTTTTAACTGCCATTCCTGTTCATGAACTTAATGACGATAAAGGATATACCGATGGCCAGCTTGCCAAGCATATTGCCATTTACGAAAACGAACTGCCTGACATTACCGGAGCAGATATTGTTTTTGTTGGCGTAAATGAAACCCGGGGAAGTGGTGTTTTTGATAATACAATAAGTGCAGCCGATGCCATACGCAAACAATTATACCAGTTACATTACTGGCATACCGATGTAGCCATAGCCGATATCGGAAACATAAAAACCGGTGCCACATTAAGCGACAGTTATGCTGCCGTTAAAACGGTTTTAGCAGAACTGTTCCGCATGAACAAAACGGTTGTAATACTGGGCGGATCGCATGATATAACCCTGGCGCAATATTTTGCTTACAAAGAATTGCAACAGATAGTGGAAGCAACCTGTATTGATGCAACCATTAACCTGAAAGGCGAAAACCCACTACGCAGCGAAAATTTTTTACTGGAAATGCTTACCGGCGAACCCAACCTGGTAAAGCATTACAATCATATCGGTTTTCAAAGTTATTTTGTACACCCCCGCATGCTGGAAACCATGGATAAGCTGCGCTTTGACTGTTACCGTGTTGGCACAGCACGTGAAAACATGGAAGAGATGGAACCCGTTATCAGGAATACACATTTACTCAGTTTCGATATCAGCGCCATCAAATACAGCGACTCACCGGCCAGCACCGAAAGCCCCAATGGCTTTACCGGCGAAGAAGCCTGCATACTGGCAAGGTTTGCCGGGCTTAGTAATAAAGTAAACAGTTTTGGTATTTATGGATACATGCCGCAACAGGACTTAAACGAACTGAGTGCCAAACAGATCTCTCAAATGCTTTGGTATTTTATAGATGGCAAAAGCCGCAGCAAACAGGAGGCCTCTATAGAAGACAGGGATTATTTTAATGAATACCATACCAGTTTTAACGAAGTAGAATCTGTTTTTCTGCAGAGCAAAAAAACCGGGCGCTGGTGGATGCAGTTACCCAATAAAAAAATTATTCCCTGCAGCTACAACGATTATGTGCAGGCCAGCCGTAATGAAATACCGGAAAGATGGTTGAGGGCGCAGGAAAGGAGTTAGGAGTCTTGAGTCAGGAGTTTTTTAAATTCAAAACAGTCTTTAACAAATAAGCGAACCTCTTTAAAAACTTTAAAGCAGTTTTTTTGCTTTTTCAATCTGCTCATCACTTCCCATTACAATTAAACGTTCGCCGGGATTTATCTGGTAAGAAGCATCGGGATTAATGGTATAATGATTACCGGGATTTTTTATACCCAGTATAGTACAGTTGGTCTTGCTCCACATATCCAGTTCGCCCAGCGAAATATTTTTATTTGCCTGTATTTCTGCCACCCGAAACTGGTCTGTGCTTTGTGTGCTCATGATGGACAGCATTTCCACCACATCGGGCAGCATTACCAGGGTTGCCATATGGGCGCCGCCAATTTTATCCGGCATGATCACATTATCGGCGCCGGCAATTTTTAATTTTTTTACAGATGAATCCTGCGATGCCCGGCTGATGACTTT
>JAOAUI010000202.1 GCA_030157685.1 Ferruginibacter sp.
ACGGAAACAAAGGGAATAATTTAAGCAGAACGGCTTCTCACAGAAGAGCCCTGTTGATGAACTTAGGCTGCCAGCTGATCACTTACAAAAGGATCACAACAACATTGGCTAAAGCAAAAGCTTTACGTGTCTACATCGAGCCATTGATCACTAAAACAAAAAATACAGCCAGTAAAGAAGCGATCATGCACAATCACCGTATTGTGTTCAGCTACCTGAACGATAAAGCTGCAGTTAAAGAATTGTTTACTGTGGTGGCCCCAAAGGTTGCTGCCCGTCCGGGTGGTTACACTCGTATCATTAAGTTAGGTGCAAGAACCGGTGATAATGCTGAAATAGCCATGATTGAACTGGTTGATTTTAACGAGATCTACGGTAAAGGTGTTACTCCTGCTGCTGAACCAGCTAAGAAAACACGTCGTGCCGGTGGAGCTAAAAAGAAAGCTGCTGATACAGAAGCAACAACTGAAGCTGCTGCTGAAGAAACAACCGATACAGCAACTGAAGAAAAAGCATAAGTTTGAAACTAACAGTTTATATAAGGCTCCGATATTTTTATCGGAGCCTTTTTTATAGTATTAACAATGTGAGAAATTTTATTTGTTCATTTACAAGCGGAATTAGTTTCTTTGCAAAACCTTTCTAATCAATGTCTCTTTCTCAAACAACTCCAGCTATTTTAGTTTTAGCCGACGGAACTATTTTTAACGGCACTGCCTTTGGTAAAATTGGTACCGCAACAGGCGAAATATGTTTTAATACCGGTATGACAGGCTACCAGGAAGTGTTTACCGACCCGAGTTATTATGGCCAGGTATTGATCATGAACAATGTACATATCGGCAACTATGGCGTAAAAGCTGCGGATGTAGAAAGTGACAGCGTGAAAGTTAAGGCCGTAATTGGCCGTAACCTGGAAGAAAAGTACAGCCGTTTTATGGCCGATGCTTCGCTGCAGGATTATTTTAAAGCACAGGGTGTGGTAGCCATTGATGGTATTGATACACGTGCATTGGTTGCACACATACGTACACACGGAGCGATGAATTGCATTATCTCTTCAGAGATTACAGATGTTGAAGAACTGAAAAAATTATTAAGTGAAGTGCCGTCTATGGATGGGCTGGAACTGGCATCAACAATAAGTACACAAGAATCTTACTTTTTAGGAGACGAGAAGAGTGATCTGCGTATTGCAGTGCTTGACTTCGGTATCAAGAAAAACATATTGACCTGCCTGGTAGAAAGAGGCGCTTATGTAAAAGTGCACAATGCAAAAACCAGTTTTGAAGAACTGGAGCAGTTTAAACCACATGGCTATTTCATAAGCAATGGCCCCGGCGATCCGGCGCCGATGGATTATGCAGTGAAGACCGTAAAGCAGATATTAGCTGCCAATAAACCTTTGTTTGGCATTTGCCTGGGTCACCAGTTACTGGCATTGGCCAACGATATTCCTACTTTTAAAATGCATCATGGCCACAGGGGATTAAATCACCCGGTAAAAAATATCATCAGCGGTAAATCTGAAATTACCACCCAGAACCACGGCTTTGGTGTAGACCCTAAAGCCGTAAGAGCAAATGCCAACGTAGAAATTACCCATGTTAATTTAAACGACGACAGCATTGAAGGTATCCGCATAAAAGACAAAAAAGCATTCTCAGTTCAATACCATCCCGAAGCTACACCAGGCCCACACGACAGCAGGTATTTGTTTGATGAGTTCATAAATCTTATAAACACGAATTAAGCGATTACACGAATTCAGATTATTTCTGATCAGTAAAATAATTCGTGTAATTAGTGTAATTCGTATAATTAGTGTCCTAAATTAGCATTATGAAAATCGCAATAATCAACGGTCCTAATTTAAACCTGCTTGGCAAAAGAGAAGTAGATATTTACGGAGGAGAGTCCTTCGATAGCTATCTTCAAATACTTCAAAATAAATATGACAATATCGAAATTTCCTATTTTCAAAGCAATATAGAGGGGGAACTGATCAACGAAATTCAGCGGGTAGGGTTTAGTTATGATGGTATTATTTTTAATCCCGGTGGCTACACTCATACATCTGTTGCTATCGGCGATGCAGTTGCCGCCATTACAACACCAGTTATTGAAGTACATATCTCCAATATTTTTGGGAGAGAAGATTTTCGGAAATTGTCTCATGTTTCCGGAAAAGCTAAAGGCGTTATCAGTGGTTTAGGGCTGAAAGGGTACCAACTGGCGCTGGAATATTTTCTGTAATTACATCGTTCTTATAAAAAAGAACACTGCAAAAGCAACAACAAAGATTACTACAGAATACATAATGATTCCCGGCGTATTCGACTTGCCCGTTTTACTGTTAAATGTGTACTTGCAATCTTCGCACTTAGTATGGTGCAATAATTTGGGCCCTAAAACACCGCCCCACCAGGTATATTTTACTTTAGATACTGTTTTGCTGCCGCATTTGGGACAACCGGTTTCGTTTGTAAATTCATTTAAATTATCCTGCATAAAATAGTTTTGTATCAATAAATGTACAAACTAAAAACTAATGCGTTTAATTTTTTGCAGATTTTTATGCTACAAAATAACCCGCAGTAATAATGCATAACCGGTATCTTCTTTGGGGTTATCTGCAACAGTAACCACATGCAGCCCGGATGGTGACCAAACTGTAAACATGTCGCCTTTTTTGTGCTTTACCATTGCTTTATCAAGTTCTGGTAACATAACACCTTGTATAAACCAGCCCAGGTCGCCACCTTTAGCCGAAGATTCGATATCGGCGCTGTAAATACCTGCCTGTTCGGAAAATGTACTTGTTTTGTTTTCAATTTTCCACATAATGTTAAGGGCCAGCGATTCTGCGAAACTCTTTTCAAAAACTGAGGTGTCAATCAGGATGTGTTTGATATGATAAAAGGTATTAGGGGCCTTCACCAATATTTTTACGAGTATATTTTCCTTTTTGAACGGGCCGTATGTTTTACCAACTTTACCATGATAAGCAAGACTGTCGGCCTTACCCATAAATTGCTTAGTGCTTACTACAGTTACTGTATCAATGAAATATTTTTTCTTCAGTACATATTTTACAAAGCCAATTGGGTTTTGGGTGGTGTCTAAAATACTTTTTATTTGAGCAATAGTCTGACTTTTTGCAAAGAGGATAAAACCGGTAAAAATGAAAACACAAAGAAGTTTTTTCACGCTTTAAATTTGAAGGGCAAAGATATGTTTTAAAGAAGAAGACAGTTGCCAGAGCAACTGTCTTCTTAAAATATTAACGGTTTACGATTACTTCAAGGCATATAATGCTTTTACTTCAAACCGAAGTTTGATTTTTCTAAAATCCACGCCGGCATCTGTTACGCTGTAACCTGCTTTACCATCACCATAATAAACTTCATTCGACATCTTGCTTTTATTATTGTAGTAGGAAGAGATCACATCTGAACTTACCGATTCAAGTGGTTCAGATATTTCTACGGCCTGCCCAAGTTGTTCATTAACTGCTTCTGTTAAATACAAAGCTTTTTCTTTTGCAGCTTTCACTGCCTGTATTTTCAACTGCTTTCTGTAATCGGCTATTTTGCTGTGTGTGGCTTTTGTAATGCGAAAATTATTGGTTGCCTGGTCGTCAAGCATATTTACCAGGTCGTCAATCAACTTTGTGCTGCTGAATTTTACCTGGTAAGAAATGGAAGCCAGCAGTTCTGGATCTTTTTTTCTGCGACGCCAGATATTTGCCATATTGTAACCATCAAACGATGCTACTGAAATATTACTTTCTGAAATGCCAACGGTTCTGCAATAACCAATAAAGTCGTTCTTGATCTTTTCAATATCTACTTTCTCTTCTCCCTTCTTTTTATACTCCCTTAAATCTACCTGCACATAAATTTCATCAGGTATTACTTCCATCTCGGCGCTGCCGTTTACAGAAATTGTTTTTGGGAAAGGGAAACAACCCGGCTGTGTTGAAGGCTGGCTCTGGGCAAAAAGGGAATTGAAAAATAAAAGCGTGGTGAATAATGATGCAATCTTTTTCATGACTTTAGTTTTAGCTGGATGAATTAAAAGGAATAAGTTGAGGGCTCAACTTATCATAACCTCCAATAAATATAAAAACTATAAAAGCCAGTATGAAGAAAAGCCATTATTTTAACTTCCTGATAACAGCTTTTACCTGTTTCTTCATTACATCAAAATCGGCAAGTTGCTGATGTATAAAACTATTGTCTTCCAAACGGCCAATTACTTTATTCATCTCTTCATTGGTTTCGTAAACCATTTTTCGGAAAGGATTATTGTAATCTTTTGCACGGGAATCAAATATGCCTTTGCACATCCATTCCTTCGTATCGAGTGCCTGTTGTAATAATTGTTTAAGTAGGGCAGGGGTAAATTGCCGTGGAGTGATATTCAGTATTTCTAACAGCGAAGTATAAGCATGGTTCAATTTATCTGCAGTATAGGCAAGGCCTTGCTGCCTGTAAAAATCATGCAGTTCAACCCAGCTTTTTACTTTACCCGATTTGATGTTACGCTTAACATTTTCTGTTTCTGCTTTTTGAATCA
>JAOAUI010000203.1 GCA_030157685.1 Ferruginibacter sp.
GTAAGAAATGTGAGCCTTATGAAAACCTGGTAGTTGATGTACCTGCAGAATTCAGCGGTAAAGTAATTGACCTGGTTACGCAACGCAAAGGCGAAATGCTGATCATGGAAAGCAAGGGCGAAATGCAACATTTGGAATTTGATATTCCTTCAAGAGGTTTGATAGGTTTGCGTAGCAATATGCTTACCAACACAGCCGGAGAAGCTGTAATGGCGCATCGTTTTACTGATTACAGGCCATGGAAAGGAAATATTCCTGGTAGAAGTAATGGTGTGTTGTTATCAAAAAATACAGAAAGAACAACCGGTTACTCCATTGATAAATTACAGGACAGAGGTAGGTTCTTTGTTGACCCAGGAGATGAAGTTTATGTAGGACAAATAATTGCCGAGCATATTAAGCCAGGAGATCTGAATGTAAATGCTACGGAACCAAAAAAATTAACCAATCACCGTGCAAGTGGCAGTGATGATGCCAGCAAGGCTGCTCCCAAGATCATGATGACTTTGGAAGAGTGCATGGAGTACATACAGCAGGATGAGTGTATTGAAGTAACACCAAAAAGTATTCGTATGCGTAAAGTGATACTGGATGAGAATGAGCGCTCAAGGGTTTCAAAGCAAATGAAGAGTGAGCCTGCTTAAAGCAACCGCTAAAGCATATTAGCAAATAATATATTTTATTTAACAACCTGGAAATTTCTTTCCAGGTTTTTTTATACTACTTTTCTTAAAACTTTAAACATGAAAACAATATCTACCTGTTTATTTTTATTTTTTTCTGCAATCATATTTGCCCAGCCAACCCCCAATCAAACCCTCAATCTCTCTTTTGATAATACAGATTCTGCCGGGCGTATCAACGGCTGCAGTTTTCAATGGGATAAAAACGGCTACTTTACTTATAAAGATGATTCTGTAAAAATAGACGGAACCAATTCCATCCGCATTCAAAATGAAACAACCGAAACAGAAGGCAAATTTGCACCTGTAACTTTTTTATTGCCGGCAAATTTTTCAGCAAAAAGAATTACACTTAAAGGATTTATTAAAACAGAAAATGTAAATAATGGATATGCAGGACTGTGGTTAAGATCAGATGCAGGCTCCAATGTTATTGACTTTGGAAATTTAGGTGAAAATGCTCCTAAAGGCAGTACCGATTGGAAAAATTACAGTGTAACTGTTAAAATGGATAAAGACGTTACCAGGCTTGTTTTCGGTGGACTGCTGGCAGGTGGTGGTAAAGCCTGGTTCGATAAGTTTGAATTATTTGCAGATGATAAGCCAATTGATAAAGTGGAATGGGATGCATTAAAAATTGAAAACCGCACTGCAAAATCAAATGTAAAGTTAGACAGTTTGCTTACTAAAAGGCAGACAGAAAATCTTTACGTGCTGGCAAAGGTTTGGGGCTTCTTAAAATATCACCACCCCGATGTGGCAAAAGGAAAAAGCAGTTTTGATGAACAATTGTTTAAAGCAATACAACCGGTATCAAATGCCGCTTCCCCCGACAAAAGGAATGAACTCTTATTAAACTGGATCAACAGCCTAGGCGATGAAACGGCTTATAAACCGGCTGAAGAACTGCCGGTAAAAGATGTACATATCAAACCAAACCTGGCCTGGATAAATGATAAGCGTTTATTCAACGAAGCCATGATCAATAAACTAAACAGTATTTATGCCCACCGAAACAGTTCCGGCAATGCCTGGATAAAACTGATGCCGGGAGTGTTAAATCCAAATTTTGATGGAGAGGAAAAATATGTATCCATGAAGGCAGATGATGACGGGTTAAGGATGCTGGCGCTGTTCCGCTACTGGAACATCATCGAGTATTTTTTCCCTTCAAAATACTTAATTAAAGAAAACTGGGATGATATACTAAATGAATTCATTCCCCGCTTTGCTGCAGGCAGGGCGTCCCTGGATTACAAACTCAACTGCCTTAAATTAATAAACCAGATACACGACACCCATGCCTCCATAAGTGGCGACAAAGATTTGGGTACATATTTCGGAACCAATTATGCTGTAGTAAAAGCCAGGATGGTTCAGGGCAAACTGATTGTTTATCTCATACTTGATGAGGCATTGGCTAAGCAGGAATCTATCCAGGTTGGAGATGAAATTTTAAGTGTAAATGGCAAGTCAATTGCCCAATGCCGTAAAGACATGGAAGCAATACTTTGTGCTTCAAACCAAAGCGTTGCCGATAAAAATTTTGCGGCGGCATTGCTGCTCAGGGGAAACGGGGATTCTTTGGCGGTTACATACGGGCATGATGGAGCGATAAAAAATGGCAGTATAAAATTATACCCTATAGAGACTGTAAATGCAGCTTCCTTAAAAAAATATAACGAAGGCCCTACTTATAAATTTTTGAACGATTCAATCGGGTATATAACGCTGGCAACAATAAAAACGGCCGACCTGAAAACCATTTTTAAATCATTTGAAAATACCAAAGGCATTGTAATCGATATCAGGAATTATCCATCGGAGTTTATGCCATTCGCCATGGCCCAGTACATAAAACCCGAACCCTCGCCATTTGTAAAGTTTACCAATGGTAATATTGATAACCCCGGTCTTTTTACTTTCAAATACGCTTTAAGCAATGGCTCAAAAAATAAAGATTATTACAAAGGGAAGATTGTAATATTGGTTGATGAAAGAACACTAAGCCAGGCAGAATATACAACGATGGCATTGCGTACTGCACCCAATGCGGTTGTTATGGGCAGCCAGACTGCAGGTGCAGATGGAAATGTAAGTAAGATCCCCTTTCCGGGTGGTTTTGGCAGTTATATTTCGGGCATTGGTGTTTTTTATCCTGATGGAAAAGAAACGCAGGGCATTGGCATTATACCCGACATAGAAGTAAAGCCAACACAACAGGGAATTAAAAAAGGGATTGATGAGGTTCTTGAAAAGGCAAAGGAATATATTTCGGCAAGCAGGTAAGTGTTCAGATTTTTATTTGCATTTGAATTGATTGTGTGCAGAACAGGTTATTATAATTAAGTTTGTGCCCGAACAAAAGCAAAACTATGGCAACGGGGCAATGTAAAGTTTGTGGAAACGATAAGAATAACCGGTTACACCAGGTAAAAGAAATGCAATTGGGTTTAAGGGAAAACTTTACCTATATGGAATGTGAAAACTGTGGCCTGATGCAATTGCAGGATATACCTGCTAACCTGGGTAAATACTATCCCAATGAAGATTATTATTCTTTTAATCTTGGGTTGAATGTTAACCAGAAACCCGGCCTGCTGCGAAAAATAAAATCGGAATACCTGCTGCATGGTAAAAATGCATTGCTGGGCAGTCTTTTGTCAATTGGGTATAAAGTACCGGAGTATTTTCCCTGGGTTAAAATTCCGCAGGTGGGTTATAACGATGCTATACTGGATGTGGGAACCGGTAACGGAAGTTTGTTGCTGAACCTGTACAAGATCGGTTTTACAAACCTTACCGGTATTGATCCGTTTATTGATAAGGAGCAGCAATACGGCAGTGTAAATATTTATAAGAAAGATATTTATGAAGTAGAGGGTAAGTACGATTACATTATGCTGCACCATGCTTTTGAGCACATGGACGAACCTTTAAAAACTTTGCAGCAACTGAAAAAATTATTAAATCCCGGCAAATTTATTTTAATACGCATTCCACTAATGGGCATGTATGGCTGGAAAAATTATGGATTAAACTGGGTAGGGCTGGATGCACCCAGGCATATCATTATTCATACAATTAAAAGTATGCAGGTGCTGGCTGAGCAGGCCGGATTAAAAATGCATACAATCGTTTTCGACTCGGGGCCTTATCATTTGTGGGCCAGCGAACAATATAAAAATAATGTTGCTTTGATGGAGCCCAACTCTTACATGGTAAATAAACAAACCCCGCTTTTTACTCCAGAACAAATGAAAACATTTGCCAACATTGCAGACCAAACCAATAAAGACGAACAGGGCGACCAGGCTGCTTTTTATTTATACAACCCTTAGGCTTTTTATTTTACTGAAACATCTTTTCATAAATATTTTCGACCATTTTGGTTGCTTGATAGCCAGGCGGGGAAAAAGCTTTTGATAATTGATGATGGATTGCAAATGATCCGGCAGTTGTCCTTTATAGCCAAGGTCTTCAATCATTTTAAAATCCCGTATACGGAATCTTTTCACCAGGTTCCATACACAATGAAAAACATATTCGTGCTGCATCAACAGGTTGGCAGGGAATTTAGCCAGCATGGTTAAATACTCTGGAACTTCTACAGCCGGGTTTTTGTACAGCGAAAAAGAAACCTGTGTTTCATCTGTGCCTATATTGATGAGCATTTCGGGGATATAGGTAAATCCGGGATGCTTTTGCATGTATCGTATGTAAAAATCTTTATCAACTACCCATTTAAATTGAGTGTCATATTGCAAAGTATCATCCCTGCGATGCATTACGGTGCTGGGGTGGCCAATCACATTCTCATAAAAAAGATTCAGCGTATTATCTTCCAGCAGATCTTTTCTCCAGCCCGTTAAAAACTCATGTACTTCTTTTCCGGAAGATGTATAGATATTATTACAGGCGCTGAAGATAAAATCGTATTTCGATTTTTCTGCCGCTTTAGCAAATTTTTCCAGGGCGGCAGGCGAAGCAAACCAGTCATCGTCATGCATCAGCTTTATCCATGCACCCCTTGCTTTTTCAATGGCAACGTTCCAGTTTCCCGGCGTACCGGCTGCCGGGCTGTTTTTAAAGTATTGAATGGGTAGTGCTGCAGAAAATGTTTTTACAAGATCTGTTACTGAATCATCAGGACTATCATCAGTAATAATAATTTCATAGTTTGTATAAGTTTGAAATGCGATAGATTGTAATAACCGCTGCAGGTTTTTTGGCCTTTTGTAGGCTGGTATGCAAATTGAAATAAACGGTTTCGACATAAACAGGAACTAATGTTTAAAAGCGCCGGGTTAAAAATAAACTATTGTAAATTGAAAACAATTAATAGCCTTATTTTTAAAATCCAGTCCTTTATAAAACAGCTATTTTTGTTGCATAAATAAAAAAAATTGCCAATTCCAGCAAACATCTGTGATTCTCTGCACCAATATTTCGACAAAATATTGGTTGTATCTGTACCCCGCTTTACAGACAGGCATGAAAGGTTAAAACAAAGTTTAGCGGGTTTACAATTTGATTTTTTTTGGGGAGCCGATAAGCTGAAACTTGATTATAATGCAGCCAAAACTGATGGCACTTATGACGAACAAATGGCTCAAAAGCTTCAGCGGCAGGGCAAAGCGTTAAACCCGGGCGAAATTGCCTGCTCACTCTCTCATCGCAATTTATACGCAGCCATGATTGAAAATGGCTGGAAAAAAGTGTTGATACTGGAAGATGATGCGTTGCCCATTACTGAAAACCTGCAGCATTTACCTGAGGCTTTGAAAGAGTTACCGGACAATTGGGAGTTGGTTTACCTGGGCTATTTAAAACACGAGCAGGTAACAACAGGGTTAAAAGTCAAACAATTTTTTTATAAAATTATCAGTGCTTTTGGGTTGATGACCTGGAGCTATAAAATGGTAAGCAATCTTTTACCAAAACCATTCAGCAAACATTTAAAAAAAGCAGGGTTTCATGACTGTACACATGCTTATGCGGTTAGTTTGCAGGCGGCAGAAAAATTGCTGGCTGCTCAAACACCGGTGGTTTACCGGGCCGATGATCTTTTATCTTCAACCATCATGAAGGGAGAACTGAATGCTTTTGTAACCGAACCTAAATTTTTTGACCAGGAAATATTTCACAATGCAGCCATTGTTTCAGAAATAAAAACACAGTAAACTACTGCGGCATAGCATCTATCTTTTTCTTTAACGCTCCGGCCATCTTTTCGTTGATTTTCTTAAGTGCTTCATATTGTTGCATAGCGCCTTCTTTATTGTTCAGTTCTGTATAACAATAGCCCGAATAAAGATAGGCAACATCAACAACTGAGACTGCCAGGTTTTTTTTTAACTGCTCAATGCACGCTGCGTATTTTTTTGTAGCACGGTAAGCATGCCCTAGTTCGCCGTATGCAGGTTTATAGGTATTGTCAATTTTAAGTGATTTTATGGCATAAGAAATGGCCAGATCATGTTCTTTCCGGGCGTTATAAGTCCATGCCATGCCATAAAATATTTCTTTGTTGGTGCTGTCGATTTTTGCAGCAGCATCAAAGAAATAAATAGCAGAGTCATAATTTTTTATAGCATCCCTGTAAATTTTAGCAATTCCAAACAGGGCATCGGCATATTTTGGATTAACAGCAAGCGCCTTGTTGTAATTAGTCATGGCCAGATCCATACTACCCGATTTGCTGTAAATATTCCCTATTTCAACATAAGCCGAATCAAATTTCTTATCGAATTCTGTTGCCTTACTGAATTCAGCCAGCGCTTCGGGGAATTTGTTGTTATTTCTTAATTGAATTCCGGATTTATAGTGCTGCTTTGCCTTGCTTACCTGAGCATGTGCAGCCGAAAAAAGTAATATGGAAATCAGAAGCGGTAAAAATCTTTTCAACATGGCATGTTTTGTTTATTGCAAATTAAAAGCATCTGTACTTTTTTATGCAAATTAAATCGTTAATTTCTGTTAAACAGATGTTTTCCTTACCGCATGCTGCCGTAACTTTGCAATATAAGATGAAGCATATTTTAAACATATTACTGGTTCTCTTTTTTGTGTTGTTTATAGCAACAGCTGTTGATGCACAATGTGCTGTTTGTACCAAAACAGCTTCGCAGCTTGGCGAAAAGCCTGCACAGGGCATGAACTCGGCCATACTTTATTTAATGATGACGCCTTTTGCTATTGTGGGTTTTATTGGCTACCGCTGGTGGAAGGGTAATAAAAAACTGGAAGCGGAAGAGCAGCAGTAAGCAGTTTGCAGTTCTCAGTTTGCAACCGCATGCTCTTTACTGCCAATTGCCCATCGCCAACTGTTGACTCCTCAATAATAGTTTTTAATAAAGGCATATAAATTAAAATCCTTTCCGGCTTCTTCAATCTTTTGTTTCAGCAAAGCTTTATCTATCGCCATCATTTTCTTTTGCTGTATAAGATGAAATGCTTTTTCGGCAAGCAGCCAGCTTCTCTTTTCTTTTTCTTTTACAATATTAAAAGAGTCAGTAATTGTTTTTAGTAACTCAGCAATGCCTTTTTTTTGCGATGCAACGGTTTTAATAACCGGTACCGGCATGCTGTGGTTATGAAATGCAGGCGCCAGCATCAGGCGCAGGTTTTTTACAAACAGGTCAGCATCGGGCCTGTCGGCTTTGTTTACAACAAACACATCGGCAATCTCCATCAATCCTGCTTTCATGGTTTGTACCTCATCTCCTGCTTCGGGCACCACCACCACAATGGTAATATCTGCAAGCCCGGCAATTTCAATTTCGCTTTGGCCAACGCCAACGGTTTCTACAATAATGTAATCAAAACCCGCAACCTTCATCAAATCACTTATCTCAATAATTTTTGGATGCAAACCACCCAAAGAGCCACGGGTAGCCAGCGAACGGATAAATACTTTCGGGTTATCGTACCACTCACTCATCCGGATACGGTCGCCCAGCAATGCACCTAAATTAAATGGTGAGGAAGGATCTACACAAATTACGGCAACGGATTTGCCCTCATTCACCAAAAGCCCTATCAGCGCATCTACCAGTGTGCTTTTACCAGCGCCGGGCGGGCCTGTAATACCAATGATGGGTGTTTGAGAAGCCGGTAATTGCTGCAACAGGTCCTCGTAACCGGCTACTTCATTCTCAATATAAGAAATGCAACGGGCCAGTGTTTTAGCATTACCCTGTTTTATTTCATCTAATTGTTGTTGCCACATAAAACAAAGTTGACAGGAAAAAAATCAACTTCCAAAAATATTGTTACTATGACGAATGTCAGTGAAGACTATGATGTCAGATATAGAAGGCTCTTAAACACTTTGATACTTTTGTTTTAAACAATTTGTATGATACCCAATATTATTCATTTTATTTTTGGTATGGCTCCCGATTTTGGAGGCAAGCCATTTTCTTTAGTGAATTATCTTGCCATCAAATCTGCAATAGCGGTAAATAAACCGGATGCTGTTATTTTTCATTACGAATTTGAACCAGAAGGAAGCTGGTGGGAAAAATCAAAACCATTGCTTACGTTAAATAAGATAAAAGCTCCGGAAAGTTTTATGGGCAGGCCGCTTTACCATGTAGCACATAAAGCAGATGTGGTAAGATTGCTTGCATTAAAAGAATACGGAGGTATCTATATTGATCTTGATTCCATTTGTGTAAAACCGCTGCATGAATTTTTTAACCATTCTTTTGTTATTGGGCAGGAGCAGAAACCCGAATACATCCCAAAGAACTGGCGGCAAAAATATAAATATGCATTCAGAAAATATTTTCACCTCACCGATACAAACAAGATCAATGGTTTGTGTAATGCAGTATTGCTCTCTGAGAAAAACAGTGCGTTTGTAAATTTATGGATTGATACCTACGCTTCTTTCCGTTCAAAAGGTTACGATAAATACTGGAACGAACATTCGGTTCGTATTCCGCAGCAACTGGCAGAAAAGTACCCGGACAAAGTGACCATTTTGGATCCTTATGCATTTTATTATCCTTTGTATAATAAACCAGGGTTGGAAGCCATGTTCGAAAAAGTGACAGCTTTTCCAAAGGCTTACTTACACCATCTTTGGGAGCACTTTTCGTGGGATGATTATTTAAGCCACCTGACCAGCAAAGATATTTTTGAAACAGAAACTACCTATAACTGTATTGCCAGGAAATATTTATAAAAACAAATTATAATGAAGATTGGTTTTGCCGGCAGGTGGAGTCCATTGGATAAGACCGCCTGGTCAGGCACTTATTTTTTTGCTTACCAGGCGATAAAAAAAAACTTTGATGTTCAGTACTTTCATTATAAGTGGTCCTGGTATGTAAGGGAACAATTGATTCTTCACAAGCAAATTCAAAAATTACAAAACAGAAAAATTGCAGTAGAGTTTTTAAGAGGCTATGCAAAATGGTTCAGCAAAGAATTGGAGAAAGAGTTGCACCAGGTAAAACCCGATGTGTTGTTTGTACCCGGAGCCCCACAGTTGATTGCCTATTGCAAAACAACTGTGCCAATCATATACATGGCAGATGCCACTTTTCAGCAGCTGCAGGGCTATTATGATTCTTTTGGTAACCTGGCTGCATATAATATACAACAGGGAATTGAGCTTGACCAAAAAGCCTTTGACAATGCAGCACACTGTATGCTGGCTTCAGATTGGGCCAGGCAATCTGCCATTGACGATTATCACATACCTGAAAATAAAATTACAGTACAACCCCTTGGTGCCAACCTGGATATAATACCCTCAGTTTCGGAATTGAAAAAAGAAAAAAACAAGATATGTCAATTGCTTTTTCTGGGTGTAGACTGGGAAAGAAAGGGAGGACAGATTGCATTGGATACATTTTATGCACTGAAAAAAAAAGGAATGCAGGTACAATTGACCATTGTTGGCTGCACGCCCCCTGTGCCGGTGTACGAAAATGATATTACGGTTATTCCGTTCATCAACAAGAATATTAAGAAAGAAGCTACACTGCTTTATAACATCTTTCAACAAACAGACTTTTTGCTTTTGCCCACCAGGGCAGAATGTGCAGGTCTCGTTTTTTGTGAGGCAGGTGCTTTTGGTATTCCTTCTATTACAACAGACACAGGAGGTGTTAACACCTATGTACAAAATGGAATAAATGGGTTTACATTACCACTATCATCGGGCGCTGAAGCATATGCAGATAAAATTCTGGACCTGTATACCAATGATGATGCTTACCGCCAACTTTGCATAAACAGCAGAAAAAAATATGATGCAACATTAAACTGGGATGCTTGGGGAGATTCTTTTCGCCAGGTTGCAGAAAGGGTTTTAAACAAGTAAAAGTTACTTAAAGTAATCCGCTGTAAGCCATCCTGTATGCATGTTTCAGGTACGAAAGTGTAATAAACAATTTTTGCTTTTTGTAATGAAATATCAATTTACGGTTGTTAAATACATAACAGAACATAGCGCCGGAAAAACTTTTGCCATCAAGTTTTTTTAAGAGGCTGGCATATTTCATTAAAGAAATCTTCTGTTGCTCTTTCAATAAACTCCTGCTGCAAAAGCTTTCAATAAAGTAAATGGATTGCATTCTGAGTTCTTCATTTCTTTGAATTTTATTTTTAACAGACATAATTTGCCTTGAACTATTACTGTCATGTACCCTGTGCCAGGTAAGGGTTTTGGGTATACAGCCAATATAGCCTGTTGCAGCAGCATGCATGCTCATCCACCAGTCATAAAAAATATCAGCCGGAAACGGCACACACAACAGTAGCAGTTCTTTTGTAAACATACAGGCATGGCCATGCACAGGGCTGTTAAAAACCAGCTTGTGTACATCATCAATATTGGTATAAACAACATCGGCGGCAGGTTTTCTGTTTACAAAATCATTATTGCTGAAATTGCCTGATAGTGAATATACAAACAGAGAACCTTCGGGCCATTCTTTCATCATGCATTCAATCTTATTTACTTCCCAGATATCATCCTGATCGGCAATGGCAATATAATCGCCCTGGCACGATGCGAATGTTTTCTCAAAATTTTTATTATAGCCAAGATTTTTTTCGTTTTGAAAGAATTTAATTCGGGGATCGTTGGTTTGCATTTCCTTAATCACCTGAACGGTATTGTCGGTTGATCCATCATCTGTAATTACAATCTCCAGGTTTAAATAAGTTTGGGTAATGATAGTTTCCAATTGTGCTTTTATATAAGCAGCACCATTATAGGTACACATAGCAACCGAAACCAGGGGATATATATTGTCTTTTAAATGCATCGTTAAATTTTGCCCTTTTTTATTCTGCGAATGAAATAAAATAAATCTTTAAGAGGATTTACCCTGATAAGGTGGAGGAACCCGGGATACATTTTCATATATTTCTGAAGACGAACAGGGTAATAGCTTAAGGGCATGAATTTAAAAATGATGCCCTTTCTTTTAAGTACATCTGTTCCAGTAAGGATCGAATCTTCAATATGCTTTTCATCAAAAAATTCTTCTTTGTTGTATTCTGTATGCGAAAAAGATCTGATCTTACAACTTATTTTTTCAGCCCCACCTAAAAATGAAAAATGCCAGCCTGCAGAGCCAACAGCAGCATATACATCACGATTGTTGCGCAGCCCCTGGGGTGTTATATCTTTAAACTGCCTGCCCGTAGCTGCTATGCAACCATTCCACCACCTGCTTTCACCAATATTCTGGCAATTCATATAATAATTGTGAAACAATAATGAAAAAGCAACCGGAAGCTTCGAAAGATTCAGTATTTTTAAAACAACAGGATCAGGAATTTCATCAAGATCACTTACTAAAACCAGGTCATCATCATTCATTTTTTCGCCGGCCTGTATTAACGCATTGCGTTGTTCTTTTTCCAGTTTCCAGGCGGCACTTAGGGGGTTGTAGCTGTTGTCATTTTCTAATAAAAGCCCTTCGGTATTTTGCTGCACAGGGATGTAAATAATTTTATGTTCCCACCGTTTAAACCTTTCTTTAGCTGCACTATAATTATAAGGTTTAGGCTTTCCATTGAAGGTGAGGTTTGATTCTGCTATTACAAAATAGTCAACATAGTCATCCAGAAATTTCAATCTGAATTCCAGCAGATCCAGCTCATTAAAAAAAGTAAAACAATCAAATACTTTCATCTCTCAAATAATTTTTAATAAAAAACCACAGGTCTTTTTGACTCTGTAATTGATCTTCAAAGCCATTCACTTTGTCTCACTAAATATAAGAAATCCGGCAACCATCTTTTTCATGTTTTTCGTCATAGTTTTCTGACTGTTATAAATACATTAAACAAATTTTGTTTTTATATAGCCTTTACCAAATTAAGCGGGGACTAAACTTTCCATGCTCTTTTATTGTTTCTTTGCAGAATGGATATATCGGTTGTTATCATTACAAAAAATGAAGCTAACATAATTGCAAACACACTGCAGAGTTTACAAACGGTTACCAGCGATATTGTAATTGTTGACAGTGGCAGTACCGATGATACAGTTGCCATCTGCAAAAAAATGAATGCTACTGTAATTGAAACCGGTTGGGCCGGTTACGGCATAAATAAGAATATGGGAATTGAAGCTGCGAAAAACGACTGGATATTAAGCCTGGATGCTGATGAAGCCATTGATGCTGAATTGCAGCAAACCCTTCTACAGCTTGCATTAACGAATGACGATGAGGTTTTTGATATACGGTTTAAAAATTTCTTCTGTAATAAATGGATACGTTTTGGCGAGTGGGGATTTGATTGGCATATCCGGCTCTTTAACCGTACAAAAGTGAAATGGAATAATGTTGCTGTTCATGAAAATCTCATTTTTCCTGAAGGAGTTAAGATTACAAAACTAAAAGGGAATATTCTGCATTACACAGTACAAAACCGGCATGAATACGATGCCAAAACAGATCATTACGCCAGGATGAATGCAAAGAAATATGTTGAGGCGGGTAAAAAGCCCGATATTTTTAAGCAATATCTTTCACCGGCTTTTGCTTTTATACAACATTATATTTTTCGTTTTGGTTTTTTAGATGGGGCCGAAGGATTTATTATTGCAAAAACAACAGCACGCTATACTTTTTTAAAATACCGTTATCTTAAAGAGATGGTTAACATAACCGCATCTGAAATTTAATTTAACTATGACCAACTTAATTCCCATATTTCCTTTGTCTATTATAGTCTATCCCGGCGAGCAGCTGAACCTGCATATTTTTGAACCCCGTTACAGACAACTGATTAATGAATGTTTTGCAGCAAAAAAACCTTTTGGCATACCATCAGTTATTAATGATAAAATAAATGAAATGGGCACCCTGGTGCAGGTAAAAGAAATAAGCCAGGTTTACGAAGATGGAAAAATGGATATAAAAACAGAAGGGCTGCAGGTTTTCAGAATGCTGGAAATAATTAATGAGTTGCCCGATAAATTATACAGTGGTGCCATTGTAAACTATCCCGATAACAATGAAAAAGGTAACCGCATACTAATGAATGGTATTGTAAAGGGAATTAAAGAACTGCATAAGTTGCTTAACATTGAAAAGAAATTTGTAAAACCCGATGAAGAACTTTGGAGTTATGATGTGGCACATCATGCGGGCATGTCGCTGCAGGAAGAATACGAATTGCTGGAACTGCTGCACGAATTACAGCGGCAGGAATATTTAAAAAGGCATCTTACAAAAGTAATTCCTGTATTAGCCGAAATGGAAATGCTGAAGGAAAAAGTAAAACTGAACGGGCATTTTAAGAATTTGAAAGGACTGGATTAAGTTTAGGAGGTTTAGAAGGTTTAGTTCAGCACTGCTATGCTAAACTTCCTAAACTTCTAAACCCTAAACTTCTAAACTCCTAAACCAATTACAATGACAAAAACCATTTGTTTCGATTTTGGAAACACCCGGCTTAAAGCTGCCATTTTTGAAAATGATAATTTTTCAGAAGAAATAGTTTTGCCCAATGACGAAACCGCAACGATTGAAAAATTGCTGGCAGACCATTATCCGCAAAAAACAATCCTGTCTTCTGTAATTGAACATAATATTGAAATTGAAAACCTGCTTGCAGCAAAAACAAAATTTCATAAACTCTCACATCTTACCAAAGCAAATTTTACAACACCGGTTGGCAAACCCGAGTCAATTGGTGCCGACAGGCTGGCGCTTTCTGCAGCAGCAGTACATTTCTTTGCGGGTAAAAATAACCTGGTGGTTGCATTGGGCAGTTGCGTCACTTATAATTTCATAAATCAGTACGGCGAATTTATCGGCGGCAGCATTTCGCCAGGCATGGAAATGCGCTTTAAAGCCATGCAGGTTTTTACTGCAAAGCTGCCTTTGGTGCAAAAAGACTGGAATTTTCCCATAATTGGGTATGATACGAAAACAAATATGCAAAGCGGCGTAATTGCCGGAATTACATATGAAATTGATGGATTTATTGAAGAATATGCCCGAAAATACGGCAACTTTAACGCGGTTTTAACCGGGGGCGATACAAGCTATTTTGCCGGTCAACTTAAAAACAAGATATTTGCCGACCCTTATTTCTTATTTAAAGGATTATATGCACTCAGTGAAACTAACAATGGCTAAAATTTTAATGGTACTTTTTGTTGCTTGTGGCTTACAAATGAGTGCATCAGCTCAGGAAAATTCCCCATATTCAAGATATGGTATTGGTGATCTTACACCCAATCATAATGTTTTTACCAGGGGGATGGGCGGTGTTTCAGCTGCTGTGGCCGATTTTATCACTTTGGATCCTGCTAATACAAATAAGCTGAATACTTATTTGCTTCAGCCCTCAAACAGCAATGGTATTAATTTTACAAATCCTGCATCGCTTTCCTCTATAAGTAACACCATTTTTGATGTAGGAGTAGATGTGGATTACCGGATTTTAAAAAGTACTAATCCTGCAAAAAAATTCACATCGGCCAATACTTATGTTTCTTATCTGCAACTGGCATTTCCATTAGCCACACCTAAAATGAAAAAGAAAGATATAGGCTGGGGAATGAGCCTGGGATTGAAGCCTGTTTCCAGAATAAGCTATAAGATACTGGAGAACAAGCGTAATCTGAATATTAATGACAGCACAAGTACGCTTTATGAAGGTTCGGGCGGTGTTAACCAGGCATTTGTAGGTACAGGGTTAAAAATAAAAAATTTCAGTATTGGCATCAATGCAGGGTATATGTTTGGCAGCAAAGACATAAGTGAAATCACGTCTATTGTTAACGACACTGTTTTCTATTACCCTTCTAATTATGCAGACAAAACCACCTTTGGCGGATTTTTTATTAACGGCGGTATTCAGTACGATCTTCCTTTGGCAAAAGTTGGCAAGGATATTACAAAAAATTTAAGACTTGGTGTTTACGGTAATCTTCAACAAAGCCTGAATGCAAGTAATGACCTCATCAGGGAGACAATCATTTTTGATGCTAATGGTAACCAGTACCAGTTGGATAGTGTTTATGAAAATAATGTAAAAGGAAAAATTAAATACCCGGCAATGATTGCTGCAGGAGCTGTATACCAGGATGCAAACTGGATGATTGGTGCCGATTTTGAATATGGCAACTGGGCAAACTACCGTTTTTACGGGCAGGCCGATCAGGTACAAAACAACTGGACAGTAAGAGTTGGTTCACAGTATTTTCCTGCAAACCAAAATAAACCGGGTAGAAAATATTTTAATTATGTAAAATACCGGGCGGGATTTTATTATGGCCCCGATTATATTAAAACCAATGTAAACAGGCCTGAGTATGGTTTTAGCATAGGTACAGGAATGCCCTTAACTTCGGTAAAGCGGGCATCATATAGCGGCGGCTATGTAGTTTTAAATACAGCTTTGGAATTTGGAAGCAGAGGCAATAAACAAACCAACCTGCGGGAAAGCCTTGTCAGATTCAGCATTGGTGTTTCTATGAATGCCAGGTGGTTTCTAAAACCCAAGTATAATTAAGGTAATTTCCGGCATTATTTACAGGTACAATAATTCTTCATAATGGTATCGTTGCAAAAAATATTCCGGCATCTTCTTTCTCTTCCGGCATATTTTCGGCACAGCAATGCATCCCTCCTTGTTTCAGGAATCTTTATTATTATGCTGCTGGCATCCTGTGGCAACAGCGATAAAGAAGTAAATGAGTATAACAGTAAATCATTGGGCGTAGAAGAAATTACAAATGCTGATATTAACTACACCCTGGGCGGTAATGCAAAAGCAAAACTAAGATCGCCATTAATGCTAAGGGTACAGGATGCCAGTGCTTATGTTGAATTTCCTAAAAAACTGCATGTTGATTTTTTTAGTGAAACCGGAACTGTAGACAGCAGGCTGGATGCCCTTTATGGCAAATACCTTGAAATGGAAAGTAAAGTGTTTTTAAAGGACAGTGTTAAGGTAATCAATATCAAAGGCGATACTTTATATTGCGACGAACTTTGGTGGGATAGAAGCAGAAAAGGGAATGAATTTTATACCGAGTTGCCCGTTCGCATAAGAACTAAAACGCAAATTATTAATGGTGTAGGGATGGAAGCCAGCCAGGATTTTAAAAGCTATCTTATTAAAAAAGTTACAGGCATTATTAATGTTGCTAATTCTGAATTTCCGGTTTATTGATTTTTTCGCAAAACAACTTAAGCAACCGCTTTGTTAATCTGCAAAATTCTTTCCATAACAAAATTTTAATGAAGTAATAAAATGGCTATTCAGTATCTTTAACCAGCTATAAAAAATAAAAATAAAAATGGAATATCGCCGCTTGGGAAGATCAGGATTACAGGTTAGTGTACTGTCTTTTGGCAGTTGGGTAAGTTTTAGCAAACAGATCAATGATAAGGTTGCAGATGAACTGATGGGCCTTGCTTATGATAAAGGCATCAACTTTTTCGACAATGCCGAAGTATATGCTTTGGGCGAAAGCGAAAAAATGATGGGCCGTGTTTTAAAAAAGAAAAAATGGGACCGCACTTCATACACCATTTCTTCAAAAGCATTTTGGGGATGGAGGGGCAAGGCCAATAAGCCCAACCAAACCGGTTGCAGCCGCAAACATTTGCTGGAAGCATGCGATGAAGCTCTGCAAAGATTACAGCTCGATTACCTGGATATGTATTTCTGTCATCGCCCCGATAAAAATACACCGGTTGAAGAAACCGTTTGGGCAATGAACCATCTTATACAGCAGGGCAAAATAATGTACTGGGGCACCAGCGAGTGGAGCGGCGTTGAAATTATGGAAGCACATCGTGTTGCCGAAAAATTCAGGTTGATTGGACCAACCATGGAGCAGCCGCAATACAATTTATTTGAAAGGGATAAAATTGAAAAGGAGTTTCTTGAAATTTATAAAAATGTTGGCTTGGGCACCACCATCTGGAGCCCATTAGCTTCCGGGCTTTTAACCGGTAAGTATAATGATAGCATTCCCAAAGGCAGCCGCTTTGCGCTGGAAGGGTTCGACTGGCTGAAAGAAAGATGGGTAATGGATGAGAAAGTGAAAAAAGTAAAAAAACTGAGCGAACTGGCCGCCAAAATGAATGTGAGCACCGCCTCTTTAAGCATTGCCTGGTGCATTAAAAACCCTAATGTTAGTACTGCTATTCTGGGTGCTACCAAAAAAGCGCAGCTGCTCGATAATTTAAAAGCACTGGATGTAGTTGCTATGCTTACGCCGGATGTGATGGAGAAGATTGAAACAATCATGAAAACAAAACCAATTTTACCCGAGCATTAAAATGGCAGAAATTATAGTTTATGGTATTCCCAATTGCGATACAACAAAAAAGGTATTAACCTTACTTAAAGAGAATAAGATAGCTTTTACTTTTCATGATTATAAACAGGCCGGAATTAGTAAAGCAAAACTGGAAGCATGGTGCAAAAAGACCGGATGGGAAACCATCTTTAATAAAAGAAGCACCACCTGGCGGGAGTTGAGTGAAGCAGAACAGAAAAAAGTGACCGGTCAAACCGCAGCCATAAAAATAATGATGGAACAGAACAGCATCATTAAAAGGCCGGTTATAGAAATAGATGAAAAATTAATAACAGGATTTAATAAAACAGAAATTACTAAACAATTAAACTTAAAAACATGAAACGTAACGCAACCGCCGTTTGGAACGGCACCGGAAAAGAAGGCAATGGCCATCTTACCACACAAAGCACCACATTAAATGAAACACAGTACAATTTCAGCTCACGTTTTGCAGATGGTGTTGGTACCAACCCCGAAGAACTGGTAGCAGCTGCACTGTCTGGATGTTTTGCCATGAAACTAAGTTTTGTTTTAAACGCAGCCGGATTTACAGCCGAAACAATTGATGTAAACAGCACCATTACACTGGAAGGCGGAGTATTAACAAATGCACATCTTGTTGTAAAAGCAACGGTACCGGAAATTGACCAGGCAAAATTTGATGAGTGTATGGAAGATGTAAAAGCAAATTGTTTGATTTCGAAACTGCTTAACATAGATAAAACCTATGAAGTAACTTTGAATTAATCTAAAAGATTACAATGGCGCCTGTAAAAATAATTACAATTCTGTTATTTGCATTATCTTCTTTGCAGGTAAAAGCCACAATATCCGATACACTGGTAGTAATATTCGACAGGCAGCAATTTGTACAGGGTGATAGTATTGAAATGGAAGTGTATACCGAACCTTTCAAAAGCAATCAGCCTGCACAAACCCTGCATTTGTGGATTGAAAATGTAAAGACCGGCCAACGCTGGAAATACCGTTATCCTTTTTTAAAGGGGCGGCATAAAGTTTCCTTAAAAATAAACGACAGTATTCCCAATGGGATTTATGCCTTTAATTTTTTGCTGCAGAAAAAATTTCTATCAATAAAAGGGAAACTTAATAATGGAACAGACCAGGATAAGGAGATTAATTATTTTGCACGGTCGGGAAAAAGGCCTCCAATAATAGATGGCGCTGCATTGCAACCCGGTGGTTATTTTGAGATAAATAACCTGTATTATACTGATTCACTTTTTTTTGGATTTTCGCCGGCACAAAAAAGCAAAGATAACAGGCTGAAAATTTCACTTGAAACACCTATTGATTCTGCATTTATACCGGAAACATCGGTAACTGAATTTATAACAGTTGGCACAGAAGAAACTCAAAATGCATCAAATGATGCCTTAAAGTATAACTATGTTTTTTCTGTTGCAGGCAAAAAAGATAAAGAATTGCTTGAAGAACTTGTGTTGAAAACAAAAGGGAAAACAAAACGGAAAAAGTTTGAAGAGGAAAATGTAAGTGGCCTGTTTGATTCTGAAAACTCAATAACCCTTGATTTTTATGACAGCGATGAGCTGAACAGCTATACAGATATCTACAGTTACCTGGTTAATAAAATGCCGGGGCTTAGAATAGAAACCAATCCCGAAAACGGGCAACCACTTTTATACTGGCGCAATGATAAAACGGACATTTATGTGGATGAATTTGCCGACTCAGATTTCTCACCCTATTCCATCAGTGTGCAGAACATTGAAATGATAAAGATTTACCGGCCAGGCAACAGAATGGGGCTTGATGGGTTAGGTGGCGCAATAGCTATTTACACAAAAAGGCGCAGTACCAGGCCCGGCAATAAACTCAGCAATTACAGTTTTTATGTAAAAGGGTACACACAAAAAAATACGGAGTGGAAATAACCTTGTTATTTTGTAAAATTTAAAACAAAGAAAATGTCATTTCAAAACAAAACAGTCATCATCACGGGCGCATCACGTGGAATTGGTAAAGCAATTGGTTTAAAACTTGCAGCAGCAGGTGCCAATATTGTTATTGCATCTAAAAGTGTGGAAGAAAACCCCAAACTGGGCGGTACCATTTTTTCGGCAGCCGAAGAGATGGAAGCCGCAGGTGGCAAAGCGTTGGCTGTGCAGTGCGATATTCGTTTTGAAGACCAGGTTCAAAATGTAGTTGATAAAACGGTGGAGAAATTTGGCGGTATTGATATCCTGATAAACAACGCATCAGCCATCAACCTTACACCAACCGAACAAACCGAACCCAAGCGTTTTGATTTGATGT
>JAOAUI010000204.1 GCA_030157685.1 Ferruginibacter sp.
CAGGTTTTGTTGTGGATAAAAGCAAATCCCATTGGCAGCCTGGCAAAAAACTTTGTATTTTTTAATGACGGTGATAATACACCCGATAAGGATAAAAAATTAGGCAATACCGGTGGCATTTATTCCCGGAGCTGCAACAGTTATGCTGAGGTTGAAAGTTTGATGAAAACCACCATGCTTAAAGGCGGTGGTGGCGACTATCCCGAGAATAATATTGAGGCTTTGATCAAGTCGGAAAAAGATTTTCCCGCAGCTGAATACCAGGTGATGATTGCCGATAACTGGGCAGCCATAAAAGATAAAGTACTGTGGCAGCATCTTACCAAGCCGGTAAGGATTGTGGTGTGCGGCGCTACCGAGTTTAATGTAAATATTGATTACCTGAACCTGGCAAGAAAAACCAAAGGTTCTGTTCATTTAATGGAAAGTGATTTGTACAACCTGGCAGGCTTAAAGGAAGGAGAAATATTAAAAGTGGGCAAAAATACTTTTGTTGTTAAGAACGGGATGTTTGTGGAGACGGGGTATGAGGATAATAAATAAAATCTTAATCATGCACAACCTTGCTTTCGGGTAAATATACAATCCGGAGAAATTAAAGAGGCCTCAAGTCATCCGCTGGGAGAAAGACTTGAGGCCAGTAGGTTTTTACTTCCAGTATAGATTAAGAGTCAGTTATCATATCAATTATCCACACCCAGGTATTTCTTTTCAATGGCATCTGCACGGTTTGCCACTTCATGTACCACGTTTATAAAAGACTCTTTGTTTTGCAATGCAAATTCCACCGGTAAAACACATTGCGAATACACACCCTCAGCCTGGGTACCGTCTGATTTGGTATAGGGTTTAAGGCATATGCAGCTTATGTTACCAAAGTCAGCTTCACGCAGTAGCTGCATGGCATTAAGTTTATCACTAAAATCAGCAATAAAGCTGCGGATATACAGGTATTCTTTTTCAAGCAGGGTCACTTCACCAAGGTATACGAATTGCAACCTGCTGCTGCCATCGTTATACAAAAGGGGATAATCCCATACATACGTGTTTTCATTCAGCAGTTTAATGTTGTAACCTTTGGCAAAACTATCTGCCAGTAATGCGGGAATGTGTTTCAT
>JAOAUI010000205.1 GCA_030157685.1 Ferruginibacter sp.
AGATAGAACCCCGCCGCCTGCAGGAACCGGTTGAAATTGCAGGAGATGAATATACCCCCACAGGAAAAAAGACAAACTATTTTGCTATCATGAGTTCAGGCTTTATAATCAACACACTAAACCCTGCAGTAATTTCTTTTTGGGTTATCATGGCAGCATCGCTGGCTTCCGTTTATTCTTTTTACGACCGCATTATTATTTTTTCAACCTGCCTCGTTGTAACTATGATAGCAGATGTTGGAAAGGTTTTAGGTGCAGGCTATATAGGTAAAAAACTTAGCGACCGTGTAATCCTTATCATCAACCGGGCTTCAGGAGTATTATACCTGGCTTTTGGTTTTGTTATTTTAGCCGGTATTATTTATTCATTGGTAAAAGATTAACAGAAAATATTTTCTGTTGAGGCATTTCGCTTTTATTTTACCGTATGAAATTATTGCTGCCAATCCTGCTTCTTATTTCTGTTACGTCATTTTCCCAATCTGCCGATTTTATTCAGCTTAAAAAAAACAACAAACTTATTACTACATTTTACAGCGGCATGAATATTTCGCTGACTGCCAAAAGCGGGGCAAACATCACCGCACTCATTAATGGTATACAAAATGACACTTTGTATTTACAGGAATTCATCATTCGCTACCTGTCTACAACTTTTGGTGGTTATATTATTGATACGGTGGGCAGCTATCGTTATAAATATCATTACAACCAGGTAGCAGCCATTGGAAATAAAGAAAAAACAAATTTTAATACAAGAGGAAGCGGTGCAGCTTTATTTGGTGGCGGTGCATTGCTTACTTTAGCCAGTGGCGTTGTGTATGTAGTTGACAGGAAAAAATTCAGCCTGCCTTTACTATTAACTTCTGTTGGACTGGGAACCCTGGGTTATTTTATGGCCAAAGGAAAAAAGAACGGCAGCGCAATGGTGATGGGAAAAAAATACAAACTGGTTTACATGAACATGAGTAACACAGGAAAGTAATCTTCGGGGTAAATTTATTTTAATTATTTTGATACAACCTCTTTAGTAACTTACATCAACCTAAAACCGGCAAGCATGAAAAAAATATGGACATGGATGAAAAGGATCTTTTTCTGGGTCTTTATTTTGCACATGATCTGGTTCCTGGTTTTTATTATACAAAAATCTTCAGTGGTTGGTTTTGCAGTTGAAAATCTTAAAACAAAAATGCTGATTGTTGGTGCGGTGGTACTTGTTGTTGGCCTGGTTTATTATTTCTGGCTACGCCATATTGAATTTGTAAAGAAGGCGGCAATTGTTTTTCGGGAAGTTTTTTTCATTATATATATCTCTTCCACTTTATACTTATTACTGGGCATCATCTTTAATCCGCTGATTACGCTAACACAGGTGGGCAGCCTTTTGCAGGGCCATGGCCTTAGCAGGGATTATGTTAGCTATGATGATATGAGCCCTAATATAAAGCTGGCAGTAATTGCCAGCGAAGATCAGCTTTATCCCGATCACGATGGGTTTGATTTGAAAGCGATAAAAGTTGCAATGAAGTACAATAAACGCCACCCCAACAAAGTGCGAGGTGCCAGTACCATCAGCCAACAGGTGGCAAAAAATGTTTTTTTGTGGCAGGGCGGCGGTTTTTTAAGAAAGGGCATTGAAGTTTTTTTTACCTTCTCTATTGAAGGGCTTTGGACCAAACGAACCATTCTTGAGCGTTATTTAAATGTAGCAGAAATGGGCCCTGGCATTTTTGGTGTGCAGGCCGCTGCAAGAAAATATTTTAACAAAGATGCAAAAGATTTAACCGCTGCAGAAGCAGCACAAATTGCAGCCTGCTTACCCAACCCCAAACGCTATACCGTAAAACCTTTGAGTGGTTATGTTGCCAGCCGCTACGATAATATTATGAGGCAGATGAATAACCTTAGAGGAGATGCAGATGTACAGGAGATCATAAGATGATCGATCAGAGCTTATCAACAGCGCCAATTGCTTTTTGCAAACGCTCTTCGTAATTTCCGCTTATATCAACCCAGGGCACAGGTTGGTTCAGCATGATATCTTTATAATGATGATATAATTTTTGGCGGCTTACCAGATCGGGGTATTCTCTAAGCTCGTCTTTAATCCAGGGGAGATCAATATTGCAAAGCAGGTACAGATCGTATTTTCTTTCCACAATGCGGTTCAAAATCCAGTGATGGCATTTTTCAAAAACAAATTCGCACCAAACTTTCATTACATGCATGTCGGTATCAATGAAGATTTGCGATTTTAGATTTGCGATTTTAGATTTGGTTGCCAACTGCCAACTGTCAACTGCCAACTGCTCACTCTCAATCTGTCCTTTGGCAATATCCAACAATGTTTCAAAACTATATTCTGTTCCATTCTTTAACAAATACTCCCTTGCATATTCTCTTACCCAAACAGTATTATAATGTGCAGCAAGTTGTTCGCAAAGCGTACTTTTGCCTGTTGATTCGGGGCCTATGACTACAATTTTTTTAACCATTGTTTTTTTTATAACGGGTTAAATCAATGATAAAACTTGCAACAAAAAGCGTAAGCATACCAAAGCGCAGCCACTTTCTGAAAGTATCCTGTACTGGCATGGCAAAAATCATAATGGTAAAAAGCACGATGAGCCCGGCTTTAATATACAACCAGGTTTTTCTATTTCTCATTCCACATGGGTTTTGCTTTTAATACTTTTTTGTGGATAGGGCAAGTTGCATCATGCGCACCCGGTAAATAACCGGCACTCATCACAAACTCATTCACTATTTCCCCGCCGGTAAACTTAAATGTTTTTTTAAATAAGCTCGTCCACTCACCTTTTGTTTTGGGATGATGATGTGCCAGCCAGTTTTTAAATGAACCAAATTCTTTCTGCAGGGCAAGAATGGTTTTTGCATTTTCGATAGCGGCATTTATTTTAAGCCGGTTGCGTATGATGCCTGCATCGTTCATCAGCCTTTCAAAATCCTTTTCTTTATATGCAGCAACTTTTTTTATATTGAAATTGTGGTAAGCTTTTCTAAAGCTCTCCTGTTTGTTGAGGATGGTGGTCCAGCTAAGACCGGCCTGGTTTATCTCCAACACCAAACGGCAAAACAATTCGTTATCATCATCAATAGGAAAACCATATTGGGTATCATGATAAATTTTATGAACAGATTGTTCGCCGGGTTTCATAGAACCGATAAATGTACAGTAGCTCATGCTTTATTTAGTTTAGCTTTTTTCATCCATTCAAATAATCCAAACACAGCCATCAACAATAACACCAGGTAATAAACACTGGTAAACACATAATGTTTTACAAAGTATAATGGTATGGATGCAATATTGGTGGCGATCCACCAGTACCAGCTTTCCACTTTCTTTTTTGTCATCAGCCACATACCTGTAAATGCGGTGGCAGAAGCAAAGGCATCAGCCCAGGGAATAACACCATCAAAAAAGGCTGCCTTAAAATAAGTAAGCGCCGTAAAAATGGCGGTATAAAAAAACAGGAAGAAAAGAATTTGTTGTACCCATCCTTTCGTATCGGACCAGGTAATATGCAGTGCAATTTCTTTTCGCTGGTTCTTCCTTGTCCACATATACCAGCCCGAAATGCTCATAACCGTGTAATAAAAATTTACAGTGGCTTCACCCAGCAGGTGACCTTCAAAACTTATATAGATGTAAATAATGGTATTGATCAACCCAACAGGGTAAACCAAAATATTTTCGGCACGTGAGTACCACACACTGGCTATGCCGGCAAATACAGCTACGTACTCGTACCATGTAGTACGGGAAATATCTGCAAGAAACTGCTGGTAAATTTCTGCTAAGCTCAATTGTTTTTTTTATTTCTGTAAAATCTGAAAGGCCGAAGATAACGGATTCCTTTGTTGGTTTGAAAACGTGTACCTATTTGTGTCCATTGCCCTTTACCATCAGACCTCCAAACAATGAAATGCAAATGTGGGAAATAAGTGTAACCCGTTTTGCCACTCAGAGCAATTACCTGCCCCTGTTTTATGGTATCGCCAATATTTACCAGCACGCCATTAAACTGTAAATGCCAGTAACCGGTTCTGCTGCTGTCTGCATGTTGTATAATAACAAAATTTCCGAAAGAACGGTACTTTGAATTACTGCCGCCTTTATTACCATCTTCTTTAAGCCGCACAACAACACCATCTCTTACCGCACAAACTTTTGTTCCCTTCTTCATTTTAAAATCAAGCGCTGCCCGGTTTTTATGAGTGTACCGGCTGAAGTAACCCTGCACCAATAAATGTGTTTTATTTTCTTCGTAAGGAAGATGATAAATGAAACTGCTGTCGTCTTTTAGTTTTCCTTTTTGCAGCAGTTTTAGTTCGCTGCGTTGTGGGTTATTACTTACAGTACAACTTGCTAAAAGAAACAGGAAAACACAAAGGGGCAATAAAAAAACACGTTGGTTCTGCAGTAAGAGAGTTGACTTATTCATTAACACGTTTATAATAATTTGATGGCCGCAGATAAATTACGCCTTTACGGGTAATAAATCTTGTAGCAATATCATTGCCTTTTTTATCCTGCACCTGAAAATGCAAATGCGGGAAGGCGGTATAACCGGTGTTTCCGCTGTAGCCAATATGCTGCCCTTGTTTTACCGTGTCGCCATCATTTACAAGCACGCCATCTTTTTGTAAATGCCAGTACATGGCAGTGCTGCCATCATTGTGCCTGATGATAATATGATTACCCTGCGATAAATATTCGTCTTTCAATCCGCCAACTTTACTGTCTTCTTTTGTTCCAATAACTACGCCATCTCTTGCAGCACATATTTTACTTCCGGGGTTCATTTTAAAATCGAGGCTCAGTTCCTTTGTGTGGCTCATTTTACTGTTGTAAGCCTGTATCAATAAAAACTTGCTTCCTTTCGCAAATGGCAGTGAATAGATATAGCTGTTATCAGGCTTTACTCTTCCGCTTTTTAGATCATAAATTTCCTGGTCGGTTAATTGTGCAACAGCAGAAGATGTAAATACACAGAAGGCGAAGAAAAATAATATTGCTTTCATAATACTAAATTAAAAAAAGCATCCTGTAAAAGATGCTTAAATTATTTTGCTCAAAGTTCCCCCTTCGGGGGTTAGGGGGCTTATTCCGCCTCTGCCACCACTTCCTTCACTTCCGGTATCATACGTTTCATCATTCCCTCAATACCGGCTTTTAAAGTGATCATGCTTGATGGACAACCGCTGCAACTTCCCTGCATCATTAAATTAACTTTTCCATCTTCATAACTTTTAAACTGTATGGCACCGCCGTCCATTTCAACAGCAGGCTTTACATAGTTTTCCAACAACTCTTTAATGCGTTTTACTACATCATCGTCATCAGCACTTACGGTATTACTGCTTTCGCTTTTCATGGCTGCAACTTCTTCATCATTCACAACGGCTTTGCCTTCTTCCAGATATTCTTTTAAAAATGTTTTTATAGAAGGTATCACATCCTGCCAATCTTCTGTATCGGATGTTTTGGTAAGTGTAATAAAATTACTGGCTATAAAAACTGCTTTAATAAAAGGAAAGGTAAACAGTTCCTGCGCCAGCGGCGATGGCTTGGCACTTGCTTCATCTGCAAAGTCGATACTCTTGCCGGGGTACAAAAGTTTGTTTGCCACAAACTTCATCGTTTCCGGGTTGGGCGTCATTTCGGTATAGATACTGATTACGGGATTTCCTGTCTTGATCATAAAACTTCTGTTTAAATTCACTGCAAAACTAACAAGAATTGCGCTGTTTTGGTTTGAAAAGGCTGTTAAAAGGGAGATTTTTCGGATTTCGAAAGACCTCACCCCCTTCCCCTCTCCTAAGGGAGAAGGGCGGAGCATTGGTATAAAGCCAAACATTTTATCATCCACATCTTCATCTAAATTTTATTCAGCAATTAAGCAAACAGTAAAAATGATCTTTGCTTTTATCTTCTCCATATCTCTCCCCTTGGGGGAGGATAGGAGGGGCCTTTATTCCACGATCCTCAGCTTAGCATAATTCAACATAATTTTTTTCTCACCATTCAATTCAAAGTTTACCGTAGCAATGGGGTTGTGTGCGGCACCTTCCATTTTCATTACTTCGCCAAAGCCAAATTTCATGTGCTCTACTTTATTGCCAACCTGCAGGTTGCTGGTGTCGCTGGCTTCAAAATTTTCCGAGGGTATATGTTCAACAGCTTTGTTGGTTGCAGGTTTAGAATAAAAAGTTTCTGCCGGTTTTTTTGCAGGAGGGGCGCCGTATTGTTTTTCGGCTCGTTGGGCTGCATTAAAGCCACCACCACCAAAATTACGCTGCATCCTTTCTCTTGCTCCGCCCTGGTTCCAGCCATTGCCGCTGGTGGCGCCACCAGCATAACTTTTATCTACATAATCTTCCGAAATTTCTTCCAGGAAACGGCTGGGGTCATTTTGCTGCAATTGGCCAAACCGGTAACGTGCATTGGCATAACTTAACCATAGCCTGTTTTTTGCACGGGTGATGGCTACATAAAATAATCGTCGTTCTTCTTCCAGTTCTTCTCTTGTATTAATGCTCATGGCATTTGGGAAAAGTGTTTCTTCCAAACCGCCAACAAACACTACCGGAAACTCCAGGCCTTTGGCAGCATGTATCGTCATCAGTTTTACCACATCCTGGTTTTCTTTATCGTCTCCATCAGCATCGGTTAATAAAACAATTTGTTGCAGGTAAGTACCAAGTCCTTTATCTCCCACTTCACCATCTTCTTCATTCATGGGCGTTTCGGTAAACTCTTTTATAGAGTTTAATAATTCCTGTACGTTTTCGTAGCGGGCTAAACCTTCAGTGGTCTTATCATTAAATAATTCTTTAACAATGCTGGTGCTTTTGCCAACAATAACTGCCAGGTCGTATGCATTCTTTTTCGTGAGCTCGCTCTGGAACATCTTAATCATCGTAACAAAATTATCGATGCTTTCCAATGTTCCGCTTTTATAACCATACATAGCCGCATTGGTCATAATATCCCACATGGTAAGGTTATTCTCATTGGCAAAAAGCACGGCTTTATCAACCGTTGTTTTACCAATACCCCTGGCGGGGGAATTGATGATACGTTTTAATGCTTCTTCATCTCTTGGGTTAACAACCAATCTTAAATAAGCAATAAAATCCTTTACTTCCTTACGCTGGTAAAAACTCATACCGCCATAAATGCGATAGGCAATGCCCATGCGGCGCAGAGCTTCCTCAAAACTGCGGCTTTGCGCATTGGTGCGGTAGAGGATGGCAAAATCTTTATTGTAATAATGATTGCGTAGTTTTTGTTCCTGTATGGTATCGGCTACCATTTTTCCTTCGTCATTATCCGTCATGGTGCGTACCAAAGAGATCTTTTCTCCTTCGGCATTAACGGTAAATAATTTTTTTTCTATCTGGCCTTTGTTGTTGCCGATAATCTCGTTGGCAACATGTAAAATATTTTGTGTGCTGCGGTAGTTCTGTTCCAGCTTTATCACTTTTACTTCATCGTAATCCTTTTCAAACTGTAAAATATTTTCGATGGTTGCTCCACGGAAACTATAGATGCTTTGTGCATCATCGCCCACCACGCAAACATTCTCATGCATGGCGCCCAGCAGTTTGATTATTTCATACTGAGCTGTGTTGGTGTCCTGGTACTCATCAATCATGATGTATTTAAACTTGCGCTGGTATTTGCTTAAAGCCTCCGGAAAGTTTTTAAGCAGGATATACATTTTAAACAACAGGTCGTCAAAATCCATGGCACCGTTTTTAAAGCAACGCTTTACGTAGGCATCATAAATCTGTCCGATTGCGGGACGGTTTGCACGGGCGTCTTCCTGCTGCAAAGCCCAGTCGTTCATATATTCTGTAGCACCAATCAATGAATTTTTTGCAGAAGAGATACGGTTGTAAACCACATTGGGTTTATACTGCTTATCGTCTAAAGCCAATTCGTTGATTACTGTTTTTACAACAGATTTTGCATCATCGGTATCATAAATGGTAAAGTTTGATGGATAACCCAGCTTGGGCGCTTCGGCTCTTAATATCCTGGCAAACACACTATGAAAAGTACCGATGTATAAATTGCGGGCTTCGGTATTGCCCAGAATCCTTTCTACCCTTTCCTTCATTTCTGCCGCTGCCTTATTGGTAAAAGTGAGTGCCAGTATATTAAAGCTGTCAACTTTATGGGCAGCCATTAAGTGTGTAATACGTGTGGTAAGCACTTTTGTTTTGCCGCTGCCTGCGCCGGCAATGATCATGATGGGTCCGTTTACATGCATTACTGCCTCCCGCTGTGGTTCGTTCAGTTCGTCTAAATACTTCATTGGGCGAAGGTACGAATTGAGGGATACAGGTTTACTTGTTTTTATATAAGGCCGGAAATGCGTGTAGAAAATTTACTATCAAAAACAACCACTATAACTACAATTATTTATTTTCTTTATCCCAATCTTTACAGTCAGATTTTTCGTATCCTGTTAAGCAAAACCAACACCTATGAACCACCAAAACAGCATGCCTGATGAAACCCTTATCCAGTTTTATCTCAACGGCGACCCCAATGCCATGGCCACCCTGGTAGAACTTTATAAAGACAGGGTTTACCGTTCCATTTATAATATAGTGCAGGACAAATATGCCGCCGAGGAAATTTTTCAGGATGTTTTTATCTGCCTAATAAATAACATGATTGCCGGTAAGCCTGCAGAAGAAGGAAATTTTTTGCAGTGGGCCTCCCGTATTGCACAACAGCTTTGTATAGAACACAAACGAAAAACCAGCCTTTGCATTGTTTTAAATACCGCTACAGAAAGAGTTGATTTTCCGTTGCCGGCAGCCATGCCCAATACAAATTACCACGAAAGCCATGGAAAAATTAAAAGCATGATTGATATGCTGCCCGATAGCCAGAGAGAAGTGATGCTGCTGAACCATTATGGCGGACTGAGCTTTAATGAAATTGCAGAAACGCTGAAATGTAGCCTGAGCATGGCGTTGGACTGTATGAAACTTGCACTGAACAATCTGCGCAAAATGATGACTGAAAAAGAAATTGCATTGAATTAACGATGCTTAAAAAATATTTATTAGAAATATAACTACAATGGTTTCGTACATACTACTATGTTTTATTTATATGTGATGTTAGACATTTGTGAAAGAATTATCCAATAACCTAAACCAAGAACCTGATTATGAAAAACCTGATTACCCTAACCGATGAGCAACTGATTACATCGTTTAAAGAAGGGAATGCCTATGCCATGGAAGTGTTGGTAAACCGTCACAAAGTGCGTATTTACACATCCATCTATGTAATGGTAAAAGACAAATACCTGGCGGAGGATATTTTTCAGGACCTGTTCATTAAAGTAATTGAAACGTTCAGAGCCGGAAAGTATAAAGAAGAAAACAAGTTTGTGCAATGGGCCATGCGTATAGCACATAATCTTTGTGTTGATCATTTCCGGAAAATAAAAACAAAACCGGTTATCAGAACAAGTGAAGGTGCAGATATTTTTGATGTGCTGAATTTTGCAGAGCCCAGTGCAGAAGATAAAATTATGACATTACAAAGCAATGAAAAGATCATGAAGCTGGTATGCCTGCTTCCGGAAGACCAGCGTGAGATCATTATTTTAAGGCATTTTGCCGATCTGAAATTCAGGGAAATTTCAAACATTCTGAATTGCAGTGTAAATACAGCATTGGGCCGCATGCGTTATGCTTTATTAAACCTGCGTAAACTGATAGAAGAAAAACAAGTAGCACTTTAGAGAACAGAATCCTACCTCTTGAACCTGTAAAACCCCTGAAAATGAATAGCCTTCCTTATGGAGGGCTTTCGTTTTTAAAGCCAACTTTGTATAAAAATATTTTGCTTTTAGTTTTAAAGCATAATGAGTATATTTAATATTACTAAATCTACCGTTATGCCATTTTTCGATTTTCATTGCCACCCGGGCTTAAAACCACAGTTTTCCAAACCGGCAACAAAGCCATCGCCATGGGATTATATAGATGCCAAACTTGCCGTTGGAAAAGGATGGACGATCAGGATCAACACGCTGTTTAACGAAGTGCTTAATTCTCAATCAAACCTTACGCAGTTATTTCAGAATGACGTAAGGCTGATAGGAGTAATACTGCATGCTGTTGAAAAAAAGATATGCGTATTACTGGCCGACAAAAGTATTGTGAACAAAGGCAACGTAAATCTTATTGATAAAAACCGGTTAACTTACCTGGCATCGGGAAAACATTCTTTTGAATTAATTAACGAAGAACTGGAATGGCTTACCACTTCAGTTTCGCCCATACCCAGCGCTAAATTTAAAATTTTAAGCAAGGCATCTGACTTTGATGAGGCTGAGCAAAACACGGTGTTTGGAATCATCATTATTGAAGGCCTTCATTGTTTTTTTGATGATCCGGATGCAGATGATGCAAAAGAAAAATTCACCCAAAATTTTACTGCATTTACTGATGCCCACACTGTGGTATCTATGAACATCTGCCATATGCAGCAAAACCAGTTTTGCAACCATGCTTATGGCATTCAGCTTTTTAACCCGGCAGTTTTTTATCCAAAAGAACAGGGGATTACAAAATGGGGTAACGAGGTGATTACTTTGATGATCAGTAAAAAGATATTGGTAGATATTAAACACATGAGCCTGCAAGCCAGGCTGGATCTGTATAGTATGTTTAAACTTCCCAATCCGGAACCAAAATACGTGCAACCCATCATTTGTACACATGCTGGTACAACGGGCTTACGTATTATAGACAGGGTAAAGTATATAGAAAGCATTCCGGAAGACAAAGGCTCGGTATATGAAGTAGTTTATCTAAAGCCCAAAAGCAGGTTTTACGATGATGTATATCACAACTGCAGCAGCATTAATTTATATGATGAGGATATCGAAAATATTTTTTTATCAGATGGTATTATTGGCCTTTCATTCGATCAGCGGATTTTGGGTTTTGCAGATGACAGTGGATTAACCAATGTAATAGTACCGCACGATGTGGAATACATCAGCCACAAGGAGTCTGGTTTCTTTTTTGGCCCCACTCCCGAAAACCTGAACGTATGGCCCGATGATACCAATGTATGGGCCAGCGAAGATTTCGCTGATCTGGAGCCGGCAGAGTATCCGGACCTGCACCGGCGTTTTTTGATAAACAATATTATGTACATTTTATGGGTAGCCAGCCTCCATTCATCAATCGGTATAGATAAAGCGGCAAAGCAAATTTGCATTGGTACCGATTTTGACGGATTGATAAATGCAATAGATTGTTGCAAGAATGCAAGTGGTTTGCAACAATTAAAAGAAGACATGCGGGAAGACCTGGCAGATTTGTTAAACAATAACGGATTTCATACACTTAATGTTGATGTATTGCTGGATGATATTTTTTATAATAACGGAAAGAATTTTATGCTGAAAAGGCTTAGGGAAATGAAAGGTTAGGAGGCGAAATAAGTATTAAAAAAAATTGTAAATCTTCAAAAATACCGCCAAGGTATTATTTTTTATGATTATATATAGGCAAAAAAAGGTGTTTTTACCCCCTTTTATTACCACTTTGAGGTATTTTTTATTCCAAAAAACTGTCTTCTATTTGTTTATTAATTCTAAACGCAAGCCTTTCTGAAAATCACGCAAATTATTTAGGCCCGTTTTTAAGACCGAACCTTTTTGAGAACAAGGGAATCTTTCCTTTGTGGATTTTTCTCATGCTTGAACACATCCCCGTCCCGATTCCTCGGGATGGGTCTTTTTTTTACAACGGATAATAGTGGCTAAATAAATTATCAAAAAAATACTAAAATAATTAGTGTTAATAAAATTAAACCCTTATCTTTGGTTCCGAATTTACATTTACAACGCAAAACCAGATACATCAACTAAAAAATTCAGACAATGAGCAAGACAGAAAATTTAGAAAAAACAGAAAAATTTAAAGCGCTAAAATTAACGATGGACAAGATCGACAAAGATTTTGGCAAGGGGTCGGTAATGATGATGAGTGATAAGGGGATTATAGAACAGGAAGTTATTTCAACGGGCTCTATTGGCCTGGATATGGCTTTGGGAATTGGCGGTTTGCCCAAAGGAAGGGTTGTGGAAATTTATGGTCCTGAAAGCTCAGGAAAAACAACATTGGCCATTCATGTAATTGCCGAAGCTCAAAAAAAAGGCGGCATGTGTGCTTTTATTGATGCGGAACATGCTTTTGACAGTGTGTATGCACAAAAGCTGGGTGTTGATATTGATAATCTATTGATATCTCAACCTGATTATGGCGAGCAGGCTCTGGAAATTGCAGATCGCCTGATTCTTTCGGGAGCTTTGGATGTGGTTGTTATAGATTCAGTAGCAGCACTGGTACCAAAAAGCGAGCTGGAAGGAGAAATGGGCGACAGCAAAATGGGGCTGCAGGCCAGGTTGATGAGCCAGGCATTAAGAAAATTAACTGCTACTATACATAAAACAAACAGCTGCTGCATTTTCATCAACCAGCTGCGTGAAAAAATTGGTGTTATGTTTGGTAACCCCGAAACTACAACCGGTGGTAATGCATTAAAATTCTATGCTTCAGTACGGTTGGATATACGCCGTATGGCACAAATAAAAGATGGTGAAGAATCTATTGGAAACCATGTAAAGGTAAAAGTGGTAAAAAATAAAGTAGCACCTCCTTTCCGCCTGGCTGAATTTGATATTATTTACGGAGAAGGTATTTCTAAAGTGGGCGAAATTATTGATATGGGTGTGGAACTGGGTATTGTGCAAAAAAGCGGAAGCTGGTTCAGCTACAATAATGATAAACTTGGCCAGGGGCGTGAATCGGTAAAACAATTGATGCTGGATAACCCTGAGATGGCCAATGAGATTGAAGCTAAGATCAGGGAAAAAATTAAAGAAATGCAGTCGGCTTAAAAGCCAGAAAAAAGACTACTTATTGGGTTAGTAAGTATAAAGCTGTTGTGTGTAAAAGCACAATAGCTTTTTTTATTGGCTTACTTTTACATCTTAAAAAAAATATTTGAACAAGAAAAGTATAGCGCATATAGCATTGATTTTTACAAACATCTTCTTTGCTATAAATCTTTCTGCTGTAAAACATCTTACCAATAATAACCTGGTGCAGGCTTTCGGTTTAAATGTTGTGAGGGTTGGTGTAAGTGTATTGTTATTTTGGGCATTGTATTTATTAAAGCCTGTAAATATTAAAATAGATAAGGCAGACAGGATGCGCCTCTTCCTTTGCGCCGTGTCGGGTATTGCCATTAACCAATTGCTTTTTATTAAAGGGCTTTCGCTAACCTACCCGATTCATGCCGCCCTGTTGTTACTCATTACACCAATTCTGATTGTATTTATAGCTGCCTGGCTTTTAAAAGAACGCCTGGGTATTTTAAAACTGATCGGTTTGGCGTTGGGTATTTCGGGTGCATTGGTTTTGGTATTGGCAAAAGACAGTACTGGCAATGGCAATAATGTTTTGCTGGGAGATTTATTTATCATCATCAACGCAATATCTTACACCATTTATTTTATTATTGTAAAACCATTGATGCTTAAATATAACGCAGTTGTTGTTTTAAGATGGGTTTTTACAATCGGCCTGGTTTTAGTGCTCCCCTTTGGCTGGATTGAATTTACAGAAATTCCCTGGCTTAAATACAATGCAATAGATTTTACAAGTATGGGGCTTATTGTTATAACCGGCACCTTCCTGGCTTATTTATTTAATTTGTATGGTATAAAAATACTGGGCCCTTCCGTTGCCGGATTTTATATTTACACGCAACCCGTTTTTGCCGCGTTAATTGCCATGTTCTTTTTGCATGAACAACTGGAATTGTATAAAATTTTAGCAGCGGTACTTATTTTTAGCGGCGTTTACCTGGCCAATAAACAATTTAAAAATGACTGAATATATAATTGTAAATACAGACGAAGAATATAAACATGCTGCCATGCTCTTTAAAGAATATGCAGCGTGGCTGAATATAGATTTAAGTTTTCAGCATTTTAATGACGAATTGATGGAAATAAAAACAATGTACGGTTTACCGGAAGGAGGTATTATTCTTTGTAAAACCGGAGATGAATTTATTGGTTGCGTTGGGATAAGAAAAATTGATAACAATACGGCTGAACTAAAAAGAATGTTTATAAAACCAGCCTCTCAAAAAAAAGGTATAGGAAAAGCGTTGCTGGAAAAAGCGGTTGAACTTGCCAAAAAATTTAATTACACAACAATCAGGTTAGACACATTGAATTACATGACGCCTGCAATTAAACTTTATAAAGATTACGGGTTTTATGAAATACCGGCATATTACAATAACCCGAACGCAACAGCAGTGTATTTTGAAATAAAGTTAAATAGCTGATTATTTTTTTGGATAATCAAAGAATAAAAATTCTTTTTTTGCATTGTTGAAACCAGACCACGCACTTATTTCTGCACAAACTGCAAAAACAGCACAGGTGGGCATATTGTCAACCTTTGTACCGGTGTTTAAGCTGTTTACAAAATAGGAAATGCCGGGATTATGAGAAAAAATGGCAACCGTGTTCAATTCATCCGGCAAAGCTGAAACCACTTCATAAAAAATCTCCTGAGAAGCATGGTATAGGGCAGAAATGTAAATAATTTCCTGAGCAGGTATTTTTAATATTTCTGCAAAAAGTTCAGCTGTATTTTTTGCCCTTACGGCGGGGCTGGAAACCAATGCATCTATTGTATACTTTTTATCTAACAACCTTTTTGCCATAACAGGTGCATCTGATCTTCCTCTTTCATTAAGAGGCCGCTCAAAATCGTTACCAAAAAAACTTTGATCACTTTTGGCATGGCGGATAATAATAAGTTTTTTCAAACGCTTGTTTTTAGATGCCCAGGTTAAGTTAATTAAAAAACATAATCAGCATGGGTCATTAAATATAAAAAAAGTTTTTTCAAAAGCAGAATTATAACGCTGGACTTTTCATATTTTACATGCAAACTTGTGTATGTATTACTTTAATTTTCGGGGATTACTTTTTATTGCACTGGTATTTGTTTCATTCTCCTGCTCAACAACTAAAAAGCTTTCACAGGTAACAGCCAATATCAATAGTATAAAATACCTGGGTACTTATAACATACCCTTCAATCTTACATATAAAAATACTACAACAGGCGGTTTATCTGGTATTGATTACGATGCACAAAAAGATTTGTATTACCTGGTATGCGATGACAGAAGTGAAAAGAATCCGGCCCGTTTTTACACCGCTAAAATATTCATAACACAAAATGGGATTGATAGCGTTGCTTTTTCTGATGTAATTTATATGCAGCAGGCCAATGGTGAAGTTTACCCGGGTAACAAACAGAACCGTTTTAAAACACCCGACCCGGAAGCAATAAGGTACAATCCACAAAACAATTATTTGGTTTGGAGCAGCGAAGGAGAAAGAATTGTAAAGGCAAATGATACGGTACTCACCGATCCTTTCGTTTTAATGATTCGGCCCAATGGGAAATATATTGACAGTTTTGCTATACCAGCGGTTTTTAAAATGAAAGCAAGTGAAAACGGCCCAAGGCGAAATGGCGTGTTTGAAGGCATGAGTTTTGCCGATAATTACAAAACACTTTATGTAAGCGTAGAGGAACCTTTATATGAAGACGGGCCCCGGGCAGATATTATAGACAATAATGCTTTTATCAGGATTGTAAAATTTGATGTGGCCGATAAAAGAAACACAGCTCAGTATGCATATAAATTAGAGCCGGTTGCATATGCCCCCAAACCCGAATCGGAATTTAAAATAAACGGGGTTCCCGATATACTCAGTTTAGGCAATAATAAATTGCTGGTTATTGAACGCTCTTTTTCAACCGGAAGGCTCCCCTCAACAATCAGGGTTTTTATGGCTGATTTAAATGCAGCCACCGATATAAGTACAATGACGCTTAAAGGCAACCATTCATTTACACCGGCAAAAAAATCCTTGCTGGTAAATATGGATGATCTTGGAATTTATACTGATAATATTGAAGGTGTAACATTTGGTCCGGTTTTACCCAACGGGCATAAAACATTACTTTTTATTGCCGATAATAATTTTACTGTTGCTGAAAAAGCCCAGGTATTGTTGTTTGAAGTAATTGAATAAATATTTTTATAAGCGGAATATATTTTGCCGCATTAAGTTAGCTTTACATTTCAAATTTTACAGCAATGATTAACCTGATTAAAAAAACAACAATACTTTTTTTATTTCTGTACCTGCCATTTTGCAGCATGGCATGGGGTGTTTTAGGCCATCGCATCGTAGGGCAGATCGCAGATTCTTATCTTACAAAAAATACCAAACGTGAAATCTTTAAGATACTGGGTAACGAATCGGTTGCTATGGCAAGCAACTGGCCCGATTTTATTAAATCAGATCCCGCTTACAAATACCTGGATGTATGGCATTATATTAATTTGAGATCGGGATTAAGCGAAACCGACCTGAAGAATTATTTGGCCGCAGACACAGTAACCGATGCCTACACAAAACTAAACTGGTTAACCGCACAGCTTAAAAATAAGGAACTGGAACAGGATAAAAAGGTTTTGTACCTGCGCCTGCTGATACACATTGCTGGTGATCTGCATCAGCCTTTACACATTGGCAGGGCTGAAGACCGGGGGGGGAATGGAGTAAAAGTAAACTGGTTTAAAGACCCCTCAAACCTGCATACAGTGTGGGATTCGAAGCTGATTGATTTTCAGCAGTTAAGTTATACCGAATATGCTTCTTCCATAAATTATACCACCAAAGCACTTAGAAAAGAATGGCAGGCTGAACCTGTAAGTGACTGGATCTGGCAATCGTATCAACACACAGAAAAAATTTATGCCGATACAAAACCGGATGCCAATTTAAGTTACGACTACAACTTTAAATTTATAGGCATTGTTAATCAGCAATTATTAAAAGGAGGAGTTCATTTAGCAGGTTTACTAAATGAAATTTTCAATTAAATGAAGATTGGTTGAAGATAAAAACTGCTTCAACCTTCAACTTATCCCGATAGCTATCGGGACCAAACCTAATATCCTCTTACATTTTTTCCTTCCATGTAATTCATAAAGGCTTTGTTGCAAACACGGTTGCCGCCGGGTGTTGGATACTTACCGGTAAAATACCAATCGCCTAAATTGGTAGGGCATGCTTCGTGCAGCGATTCAATGGTTTGATAAATCACACTCACCGGAGTGGTGATGTCAGCTGCTGTTATCAGTTGTGCAATTTTACCAGAGATATCTTCGGGCGTAAATGTTTTGTAAAGCTGCTGCACAATATTTTCGGTGTGCAGCTGGTTGTTGCGTTGCAGCTCTTTGCACCTATCAAACATCTGATCTAAAATGTGCTGCTGGCCTGTATCCGTCATTAATTCAACAGCTGCCCTGAAAGCAATGAAGTCGCCCATCTTGCTCATATCAATACCATAGCAATCCGGGTAACGTATTTGTGGAGCCGATGAAACGACGATGATCTTTTTAGGTTCCAGACGAGATAACATGCGGATGATACTCTCTTTTAAAGTGGTACCCCGTACAATACTATCGTCAATCACCACCAGGGTATCAATACCTTTTCTTACGGTGCCGTAGGTTATGTCGTACACGTGCTGTACCATTTCATTGCGGCTGCTGTCTTCGGTAATAAAAGTGCGCAGCTTAACATCTTTAATGGCAATTTTCTCAATGCGGATCCTTCTGTTTATCATTTCACTCAGCTTCTCGGCATCATAATCCTTATCCCAGCTTAATATGCGCTCTATCTTTATTTTATTCAGGTAATCTTCTGCTCCTTTAATCAATCCAAAAAAAGCCGTTTCTGCTGTATTGGGAATAAAAGAAAAAATGGTGTTCTTTAAATCGTAATCAATGGCTTTTAAAACCCGGGTGCTTAAAAGATGGCCCAGTTTAATTCTTTCCCTGTAAATTTTTTCATCGCTTCCGCGGCTGAAATAAATGCGTTCAAAACTGCAGGCTTTTCTTTCTTTGGCTTCTACAATCTGCTGTAATGAGTAGCTCCCGTCAGCTTTTACAATCAGCGCATTGCCGGGCATCAGCTCCTGCACTTCATTTTCTTCTAAATGAAAAGCTGTGCGTATAGCGGCCCTTTCACTGGCAGCCACCACCACATCGTCATTTATATAATAGTAAGCGGGGCGTATCCCATGAGCATCTCTCATTACAAAAGCATCGCCATTACCAAGCATGCCACTAAAAGTAAAGCCACCATCAAAAAGGGGTACGGCTTTTTTTAAAACTTTTATTATATCCATTTCTCCCGGAAAAACCTCATCTGCCTTTACCAAAAAATGATACAACACTTCCATCATGGCTGCCAGGTCGCTTTGACGCTGAAATTCTCCCGGATCAATATTTACCAAAGCAAAAAGTTCTTCGGTATTTACCAGGTTAAAATTACCAGCCAATGCCAGGTTTCTGGATGGTATGGTGTGGCGTTTTATAAATGGATGACAAAACTCTGCATTGTTTTTTCCCTGAGTACCGTACCGCAAATGCCCCAATAAAACTTCTCCTAAAAAATTAAGATGGCCTTTCATCAGGCCGGGGTGATTTTTAATATCGGGCTGGTATTTTTCCACTTCGGTGTACTCTTTACCAATTTGTGCGAAAAGGTCGGCAATGGGCTGGTTGGCCCCGCTGCGCAGGCGATGCATAAATGGGTAGCCGGGTTCGGTATTTAATTTTACAACGGCAATGCCGGCGCCATCCTGGCCACGGTTATGCTGCTTTTCCATAAGCAGGTAAAGCTTGTTAAGGCCATACATTACGGTGCCATATTGCTGCTGATAATAACTGAAAGGCTTTCGAAGACGAATGAAAGCAAGGCCGCATTCGTGTTTAATTTCGTCGCTCATGTTGTGGTCCCGATAGCTATCGGGAGAGGCGCAAAGTTACGGCTTTAAAAAGTTGTGGCAAACAAAAATCCGTGTTCTTATGGTGGAAGCAGAAAGTATAATTGTGAGCCTGTTGAATGTATCAATTGTTTGAAAGCGTGGTTAAGGAAACCGATATATGGTTAACCGCCTTTTGATGAGGATGTACCATGAATGTAACAGGAAGTAAGAAGGGAGTTGACAGGGAGGAGGTTCCCTATAACGTCCCTATAAGATCCCTATAAGGTCCCTATAAGTTCCGTATAAGATTCGTATATTCGGGTAAAACCCCATATGAAAAAGAAAAGGATATACAAAAACCCAGACCCGTTGAATTACATAATCGTTCGCACCAAAAATGGTGATGTACTGCGAAGGAAGCGGACAGACCCTTCCATAAACGATGCTTTTAAAGAAATGGCCAATGAAACCTGCAGCACTGCGGCCAAACAGATAGTAATGAAACTTAAACCATTTACCGAAAAAATGGGGGGCAGTGTGAATGTGTACCTGAGCGGCAGAATGCGCAGTGCCAAAAAGCAAACAGGCAGTTATAATTACAGCCTGCTGCCGGGTTTTGAGTTCCAAAGAGACTACCCATTGGAAAAACTTTATGCCGGCCAATACCGGGTACGGAAAGAAGGCCAAACGGTTTATATAGACGTACCGGTGAGTAAGGGATATATGAATGCCCATAATACCCTGGTAACCCATTATTATTTTGAAGCGGTAGCACTTTTTGGTGATGCCA
>JAOAUI010000206.1:0-14373 GCA_030157685.1 Ferruginibacter sp.
CTTTTTGCAAGGCCCAATCCAGATGATATTTGCGACATATCAGATGATGCCACTCCTTTATTTAGCAAATAAGTATAATTAACAAAATTAGTATCTCCCGTAACCGGATCAATTCTTCGGTAAATACATCCGGGCGAGAAAGCAGAAATTAAGTCTCCGTTTCCGAAAGCCAGCCCCACCAGATTAGTTGCTCCTGCCGGCCTTCGTATTGTATCTATATAAGTAGATGAAATATGGTGGCCAGGGGCGCCATAACTGCCATAATCAGGTGTAAACAGTTTATTATCGAACACATAATACATTTGCCCATTGGGCATTAATGTTATATCACCACTGGCTACATTATATATGGTATCTCCAATGCCGCCTGCACCACCTATCAGGTCCAGGGTATCGGGTATAGGGTCTATTATTTTTGTAACAAAATCTATTTTTCGCATCCTTGATTTATAGGGTGCCGGGGGATTACTGAATTCCAATTGCCAGGCATTGCCGCTATTGTCAAAAGTTATACCACCGATATCAAATACAAAACTTGCCAATGTATCTCTCAAATTCGCAACAGCCGGATTATTATAGGAAACTGTAGAAAATGTCGTGTCGGGGTCCCATCGCCATACATAGGTCTTCAGCGTTGCAGATACGGCACCACTATAATCTGTCCATAAATAATATAGTTTACCATCCCTGGGATTAAATGAAACACTTGCAGCACTTGTATTAAAACGGTCTCTGTAGGTTACACCGCTTCGTACATAAGTAGAGGCTCCCACCCTTAACCTGGGAAAGTATGCATTCTTTAAAGTGCTTCGACTTAAATTAGGCGATACGTAATTAAAGAAATACAGAGAATCATAGCTATATGCCCTGTCTCCGCTGGTTGGATGCTGATAAAGTAACGTTGCCCCACTTGTACTTCCGCATCGTTCCCTGCCAATACTAAAAGGTAAAGCGTAAGTAGCGGGTTGAGCCATTAAATCTGCACTTAAACAGAATAATAATGAAAAAAAGAGTAGATATTTTTTCATAGGATTATCAATTTTATATCATCATTATTAATGCTTTCACATTAAAAAGATAATACATGCCAGGTAGTGAATTTTTGCTTACTTGGAAACATGGATTGTACTTAGAACGACGAAATTTCGATTTTATTGTAGAACAATGTCTCATCCGATATAGAAAAACAATGACATTGAAGTTTAAAATAACGACAAAGCAATAATTATTCTACTACTTCGTTACCCATATCAATAAACTTCCAATAGTTAAATCCAACAAAATGAAAAATCTTTACTTTTTTCTGATTTCGTTATGTTTTTGCAGTTTTTGTTCAGCACAGCTTACCGTTAACGGCTTTGCAAACAACCCAACTGTATGTTCAGGTAACTCCACCCTTATCACTGCAACTGCCACACCAGTAGGTTATTCTGTATCTGCAATTCCTACATCTTTAATAGGCAGTTATTATACCAATGTACTGGCCGATGCTTTAAGCGCCAATTTTACACCAAGAAGTGCAGGGATCAATTATAATGATTGCAGATGGGATGGGATTAGTATTCCATTTGGCTTTACTTATTACGGAAGCCCGGTAAGTTCTGTAAACGTCAGCTCAAATGGTTGGATAACATTTAGCGCAACCAGTGCTACTACAGGCTTCGGATTTGCCTTACCCAGTGCCGGGCAGCCCAACAATGCCATACATGGCATTACTACCAATTTAACGCTGGACGCAGCCGGGGTTTTAGAGTATTATGTTGATGGATCGGCACCCAACAGGGTATTTGTGGTAAGGTATGAGGATGTCCCTTTTGCAAGCGGCGGCGGAACAGCAACTTTTGAAATTCATTTACTGGAAACCAGCAACATTGTTGAAATTCATACACTTAGTTGTACCAACACAACATTAGCAAAAGCACAAGGAGTAGAAAACGCAACCGGTACAGTTGCTACAATAGCTACCGGAAGAAACAATACAACAACATGGTCTGGTTTTTCAAACAGTTACCGTTTTACACCTGATGTTATTAATTATACCTGGTCGCCAAGTTCTACATTGAGCAGCAGTACCGGGTCTTCAGTAATCGCTACCCCAATTAATACAACTATATACACTATTAATGCAACCAATGCATCAAACAGTGCAACAGGCAGTACTACAGTTACTGTAACAGTAAATTCAGGTTCCTTTACTTTAGCAGGAACGCCGGGGGGTGCTTCCATTTGTCAAAATATCAGTGTTGGTGCCGGCTCTACCAATTACCGTGATGTAAGTAATTGTAATTTAATTGCGCAGGTTACTCCGGCAGGAGGTTCTCCGGTTACCAATACAATAAATACCTGTACCAAAGTTGATTTAAACGCTACAAAAAGAGGAACTTCTGATTTATATGCCTCCAGAAAATATGATATAGAACCCATTGTAAATCCGGCAACATCTACAGCTAATATCAAACTGTATTTTCTACAAAGCGAATTTAATGACTTTAATACCAGGGCTAATGATAGCGGGCATAAGGCTTTGCCGACCGGCCCTGCAGATGCAACAGGAATTGCTAATCTTTTATTAAGACAATTTCATGGTACGGGTACCAACCCTACAAATTACAGTGGATCGTATGTTGATTTTACAACGGCAACACCCGGTTTTACAGTAAACTGGAATGCAACTCAAAGCTGGTGGGAAATAACCGTACCGGTAAATGGTTTTTCGGGTTTTTATATAAGCAGCAGCAAAATAAGCCCTTTAAGTATAAAGCTTACTTATTTTAAAGGAACACAAACAGATAAAAAACACTTTTTAAGCTGGAAGGTTGTTTGTACATCTGCCGAAGCAAAATTTGAACTGCAACGCAGCAGCAACGGTTCAATTTATTATCCCTTGAGCACATTTACCGCCAGTAAAGACAGATGTGAAAATCCTTTTGACTTTACTGATGTAAATCCATCAGAAGGAAAAAATTATTACCGGCTTAAGTTTACCGATGTTGATGATAAAGTGAATTACAGTAATATTGTATTACTTACTCAAAAAACGGGGCATTTTGATTTAATAAGCCTCAGTCCGAATCTAACAAGTAGCCAACCTGTTGTCTTAAAAATAAATACTACAAAAAAGGAAACTGTTACAGTCGCATTGAGTGATTTTACAGGAAGGATGTTTGAAAAACAAACGGTTTCATTGCAAATTGGTTCAAACCAAATACCGGTACAAACAAACAGTTTAGCTGCCGGAATATACAATGTAACAGTATATTCAAGTAATGATAAGCCAGTAAGTCTCAAATTGATTAAACAGTAAAAAAAGATTTCCTTTTAGTGTATAACCTTTCTGTATTTTTTTGCAGAAAAACCAAATATTCTTATAAAACCCAATCCTGATGAAGAAAAATCTATTTGTTACAGCAGTTTTTGTTATTTTTTTAGTGTACGGGCTTGCTGCACAACAACCCTACGTTCACGGCCTTTTATCACAACCCCGTGGCAGTTTAATTAAAACAACTCCCGGCAATGTTTTAACCGCTAATCCCAACGAAAATGATTTTTCGGGCCAGAGCGGCACCGGTGCCAATATTGATGTAGTATATCACCGAATAGATTGGACCATAGATCCAAGAACACCCACCAATATTATTACCGGTACCGTGGTTACCTATTTTAAAACCATTGCGTCCAATGTGAATACTATAACAATGGACTTGCACAGCAATTTTAATAATGGTTCGCTGGTCATTACTTATCATGGCACTACCTGCGCCAAATCATTTACGGGTAAAATAGTTAATATAACACTTCCTTCAGCCATTGCAGCTATCAATACATTGGATTCGATGGTAATCACCTACTCAGGGGTGCCACCTGCCGCTGTAGGTGCGGCACAGGGTTATCAGAAATCAGGTACTTCGCCCAATCAATATACCGGATCGCTTTCAGAATCATACGAAGACCGCGACTGGTGGCCCTGTAAGGCCGATATGCAGGACAAGATAGATTCGATGGACATTAATGTTACTGTACCCTGGGTTACTGCCAGTTCAGATACTTTTTGGGTGGCCACTAATGGAAGGCTTTATGATTCAACCATAACAGGAAACAACCGTACTTTTAAATTCAAAACACGTTATCCCATAGCATCTTACCTGGTTGCGGTTTCGGTGGGCAAATTCACACGCTATCACCGTACTGTTACTATTAATGGTACAGTTGTACCGGTGGCATACTATATCTTAAGAAATACTACAAATCACGCTGCAAAAGTAACTGCCATGGATAAAATAAATCCGGTAGTTGACAGTTTAAGCAGGCGTTGGGGCGACTATCCCTTTAAGCTTGAAAAGCATGGTTTTTATGATGGCCTTGTAGGTGCAGGGGGTATGGAACACCAGACCTTTTCTGCCATGGCCAGCGGCTCGATGGCCAGTTTAACCACACTCACGCATGAACTGGCGCACCAGTGGTTTGGAGATAATGTAACATTTGCCACCTGGAACGACCTTTGGCTGGCCGAAGGCCCTGCCCGCTTTTCAGAAGCTTATGCTGCAGAACAGGTGCCCGGATTGGGATACTCTGCTGCATCAGTACAAACCATGAAAAATACCCTGAAAACAAATGCTTTGGCATTGAATTCACAAAGTGCATGGATACCCAATTCAAGTATGGGTACATCAGATCTGATATGGAACACCAATTATGGTAGCACGGTTTATGAAAGGGGGGGCATGATCATAACTATGCTGAGGACTTTGTGCGGTGATACAAAATTTAAACAGGCCATGACGAGTTATCAGACTGCCCTTGCCGGAAAATCGGCAACAACTGATTCACTCAAAAACCATTTCAATACAATATTGAAAACAGATATTTCAGGCTTCTTCAATTCGTATGTGGGTGGCTCTGGTGGAACACCTGCTCCGGGAGGTGGTGGCCTGGGAAACAATGTGGATACCATTTACTGGAACTCACCGGCAACCAATAAGCTGGTACTGCAGGTTGGTGTACAAACCAAAACCAATGCAGGAAATACAAATTATTTTCAAGGGCCGGTTGTAGTACGTGCAACTGCATCGGGAAAAGATACGACCATCATTTTTTACGACTGGGGCAGCGGAAACCTCTCTTATGCAGGTAACGGATTAAGTGTGCCGTTTACTGGTGGTGCGCTGAATTACGAACTATCCTTTACACCTACAGCATTAATATATGATGACAGCGCCAGAACTTTAAGTACAGGTGGCACCAGAAATATATCATCATTAAAAGGCTATACCTGGAAGGGTACCACCAATTCAACATGGAATACTTCCTCAAACTGGGAAGCCGGTGTTGTACCACCTGCGGGTGCACAGGTTACTATTGCCACCACTGTAAATAACCCGGTTTTGCCGGGTAATATAACAGTTGGTAGACTGTTTCTGAATGCAGGAACCAAATTAAGCATTGGGGCCAATACTTTAACTATTAACGATGCCATATCAGGCACAGGTACCATTACCGGTTCGGCCAGTTCCAATATTATCGTTGTTAATGATTTGGGTACTATCAATATGGACCAGACATCTGCAGCTACCCGTTCACTAAACAACCTTACACTGAACCTGGGCGCAAGTGCAAAACTGGGTAATGCAATGGATATTTATGGAACTATCACTTTAAACAGTGCTTCGCTCGACCTGAATGCGAAGAACCTTACCTTAAAATCCAATTCGGCCGGAACCGCCCGGATTGCTGACCTGACCAATTGTACACTTACCGGTGCCACCAATGTAACTGTGGAACGCTGGATAAAACTACGTATTGGCGGTACAGGCAGGGCCTACCGTTTGCTGGCACCTACCGTAAACACAAGCGGCAACATACAGGCCAACTGGATGGAAGGCGGTATGAATACTGTGATTGGCACCAATGTTAACCCCGTGCCATTATTCGGAACACAAATAACAGGCACAGGTGGCAATGCCAATGGTTTTGATATAACACAAAGCAATGCATCATCGCTATATAGCATTAACAATGCGGTTACACCAACCTATACTGCCATTGGCAGCACCAGTGGCACATTAAATGCTTTAACCGGCTACTTCCTGTATGTGCGTGGCGACCGCTCAATGAATACGACCATACCGCTGGCACCTAATATGCCTACCAGCAGTACCACCTTGCGTACAACCGGTACATTGTTACAGGGGGCAAAAACAGCTTTCACCAATGCCTTTGTTGGTGGCGGGGCGCTTAACCTGGTAACCAATCCTTATCCATCACCCATAGACTGGAGCCAGACAAAAGCAGCCAGCAGTAATATTACTAACTTCTATACACTGTGGGATCCAAATTTTGGAACCCGTGGCGGTTTTGTAACTGTTAATACCGCAGGGGTGGCCAGTTCGGGCCTTGCTTCCAAATTCATACAATCAGGCCAGGCATTTTTTGTAGAATCGAATGGAGGGGTACCAGCAGTAAGCATCCAGGAAAACCACAAAGCATCGGGCAATAACAACGAAGTATTTTTAACCCCGCCGCCGCCGGTAGAAGCATTCCGTACAGAACTTTATTTTACCGAACCAAATGCTTTCAGACGTTTGGCAGATGGAGCCTTAGCCTTGTTTGACAACAGTTATAACGCAGCTGTGGATGAAACAGATGCTAAAGAGATAAACAATTGGGATGAGAATATAGCTATTGATCGTGAAGGTAAACACCTGGCCATTGAAAGCAGGCCGGTAATTATTACAAAAGATACACTGCCTTTGTTCATGAACAATATGAAGCAGCAGGATTATGAATTTGAGTTTACCCCATCAATGTTTACCAATGCAAACCTGAAGGCCGAGTTGGTTGATAAATACCTGAACACAAGAACCCTGTTAAGTGTGATTGCATCTACAGTGGTACCGTTTTCGGTTACGTCCGATCCGGCTTCTGCTGCAACCGACCGCTTTCTGGTGGTATTTGGTTCATTTAACGGCCCGCTTGCCATTGATGCGATCTCCATCAGGGCCAATCAAAAAAATGGAGGGGTACAGGTAGACTGGACATCGAAAAGCGAGACAGATATGGCCAGTTATGAAGTAGAGAGATCTACCTATGGAAGTAATTTTGTAAAGGTAAACACAACTACAGCATTGGGTAATAGTACCAATGCTGTTAACTACAACTGGTTTGATACCAACCCAACAATGGGTACCAATTTCTATCGGGTAAAAGCCCTTGACAAGGCAGGCAATATTAAATACACCAATATTGTAAAAGTAAGCTTCGGCAAAGGCGAACCTGGCATTGTGGTTTACCCCAATCCAATGAAGGGTAAAACCTTTTCAATAGACCTGAACAATCTGGCAAAGGGCAGCTACCTGCTAAACCTGTACAATAATATGGGCCAGTTGCTGTACACCGAACAATGGCTGCATGACGGCAACCAGGCAACCAGGATTATTGACCTGAAAACCGATATGGCCAAAGGATTATACCAGTTACAACTGAGCAACGACATTGGATTTAAAACAACCCAAAGAATAATTAAAAACTAATAGGTTAAAGTGCAGAAATTATGAACAAAAGAAACTTGTATAAATTGGTGGTAATGTTTATCAGCATTGCTTTGCCATTGATAACACTGGCTCAGGGACCTGATGACCCCCAAGATGTACCTATTGACGGAGGTTTATCCTGGCTCATTGCTGTAGGTGCTACCTACGGCATAAAAAAATACCGAAATGACAGGAAGAAAAAAACGGAGCTGGATATGAGATAAGTTAATCAGTCGGCGGGGTTAATTTTTTGACCGGGAATTCAACCCTTTACCTCGACAAGTTTAGCGAAGGTGTTTATGCAATGGTTTATAAAACAGCTGCAGAAAAAATAATTAAACAGCTGATTATAGTAAGATAATTTATTAAGATAAAAAGCTAACAGGCCGCCCCATAAAAGGCGGCCTGTTTGTTTTTTATTAGGGTTTCCAACCTTTGGAAGGTTGGAAACCCTAAGTATTCTCCCGCCTGTTACCACTTTAGGGTATTTTTTTATTCTTTTTTCATGTCTATATTAGCCGCTTCAGGGTTCCCCCAACAGGATTTCCAACCATTGGAAGGTTGGAAACCCTGCATCAAATGAAAAAGTAAATAATGCATTATGCCAATTCCGCAAAAATACCAGGCTGTATTTACCGAAAACAATATTTATCATGTTTATAACCGCACCAGTAATAATGAAAAGCTTTTTTTAAATGATGAAAACCATGCATTCTTTTTAAAGCAATACATCAAATATATTTACCCGGTTGCTGATACATTTTGCTGGAATTTATTTCCCAATCACTTTCACTTTCTGCTGCGGATAAAAACATACGAAGAAATTACAACGCATCTTAAAGAAAAGGTAAAGGTTTCCAACCTTCCAAAGGTTGGAAACCTTGCTGCCGAGGTTGGAAACCTTACTGCCATAAGTAAAACAGAAAAGCGCTTTTTAAATAATGAAATAACGCTGGACGAACTAATGGAGTTTTATTTTAAAAGCCTGTTTCAGTCTTATGCACTTGCGTTTAATAAAGTGAATAACCGCAAGGGGAATTTATTTTATAAACCTTTTAAAAGAACTGAAGTAAAAAAAGATTCACATTTTACTCAAACCATAATTTATATACATGCTAATGCCCAGCGCCACAAATTATGCAGGAATTTTGCGGAATGGCGCTGGTCGTCGTGGCACAGCCTTCTGTCGGAAACTTCAACAAAATTAAAACGCAATGAAGTGTTGGAATGGTTTGGTGGAAAGGAAAGGATGATACAAACACACAATGAAATGGTGGCTTATTATTATAGTTGTGAGAATGAAATTGAGGATTAGAGTCTTAAAGGGTTTCCAACCTTTAAAAGGTTGGAAACCCTAACCCACCTATTACCACTTTAGGGTATTTTTTTTTATTTTTTTCATCTCTATATTAGTACCGGATTTATTATACGTTTAGAATTAAAAGAACCGGGTTACGGTCTCCCGGTTCTTTTTTTAAACAAAAGCCCCGTATCCTCTCCGAAAGATCCTGCCCTTTCTTCTGGCACCATATATTTTACACAGTAATTGAATTAACAGGTGGTAAAACAGGCCACTGTACATTTTTAACTGTAAAAAATAACCCCATGCCGTTACCCCAGCCAAATTACCCAACACCCGTTTGTAAAATCCAGCTGTATTTTCACTGTTCAAGGCCGCCGCCGGGCAAAAAATACCGCTGCAGGCTGCGGCGCATTTTCCCCTGCGGTTGAAACTTTGCTACACCCCTGCAACAGGCTTTCACCCACGGTTGAAACCTTGCTGCACCCCTGCAACATGCTTTCACCTGCGGTTGAAACCTTCTTGCACCCCTGCGGCAGGTTTTCACCTATAGGTGAAGGCTTGCTGAAGTACTGCAGCGCTCTTTCGCCTATAAATATTTACATATCAATATATTATGGATGTACCGGCCATTAACAAAGCCGGTGGCTGCCGTAGTAAAATAACATTCACATTATAAAAATAAATATTATGCTTAATGCAATTAAATTAATCAACCTCCGCAATGCGGAATTTATACAGTTTATTAAGGGAGTACTTGCCATTGTACTGTCTAACGGCCCTGCCGCCCTTAATGTGCAGGCACAATACGATGCTGTACAGGCCATGCTGGCTACGCTGGAAACCCTCTTTATTACCGAACAGGGCAGCGCCATTACTACCGATATAAGCGCATTAGATGCCCGGCGTGACAGGGCCGTTACCGGTTTAACCCTGATGGTAAATGCCCTTATCTATCATGCCAACCCCGATACAGCCAAACAGGCCGAAACACTTAAAAAACTGTTTGAAAAATATGGTAGCGGTATTGCCAGGGAAAACTACCAGGCCGAAACCGCCATTATTGATAACCTGAACGCCGACCTTATCAATAAGCCCGAAATGGCCGCCGCCGTTGCCGCCCTGCAGCTTGCCGACTGGAGGAAGGAAATGGAAGCTGCCAATACCGCTTTTGATGCTGCCTACCTGCTGCGTACCCAGCAGCTGGGTGCCGCAAGCAAGGATACCCTTTTTGCTAAAAGGCAGGAAACAAACGAGGTTTATTACAAGCTGCGTAATTATATAGATAGCTATTATATCATTAACGAAGGTGCTGAGCCTTATAGCAAAACCGTCAACGAGCTTAATGCGCTTATAGACCAATATAATACCATGATGGCAGGCCGCCTGCCTGATGATAAAGAAGAACCGGTTGTACCACCAGCAACATGATGATTAAGGAGTGGCTGGCGAGTAGCCATCCATATGCAGAAAAATAGTAACCAGTTTATTATAATCAGATAATTTGTAAAAGCATAAAAGGCTGCCCTGCTAAATAGTGGGGCAGCTTTTTAATTGCCACTATCCTAAAACCAGCCTAAATAAAAACTTACCATCAGTATTTTGTATTTTTACGCCCTAACATTATAAATATGAGTTCAAGCTTCGATAATAAACCTGTAATTGGCTTTACCTGCGGCGATGTAAACGGAATAGGAATTGAGCTGCTGATAAAAACTCTGGGCGATAACAGGATACTGGATCTATGTGTTCCGGTAATTTTTGCCAGCAACAAAGCCATTAACTTTTACAGAAAAAGCGTACCCGACATCAATATTACTTACGCTGCCACCAAAGAGCTTAACAGGTTAAACCCAAAACAGGTAAACCTTTTCAGCTGCTGGGAAGAAGAAATAAATATTAACCCCGGTATATTGAATGATATTGGCGGCAAGTATGCCGTTAAAAGCCTCACCATGGCAGGCAAGGCTTTAAAAGATGGTTTGATTGATGGGCTGGTTACTGCACCCATTCACAAAAACAACACACAAAGCAACGAGTTTAATTTTACCGGCCATACCCCATACCTTAAAAATTTATATGGCGCTGCCGATGTTGTTATGTTTATGATTGCTGAGAACATGCGGATTGGATTGGTAACCGAACATGTGCCTGTGCAGGATGTTGCCAAACACATTACCAGGGAAGGTATCATCAGCAAACTGCAGATCATCAATAATTCTTTAAAAAGAGATTTTAATATTACTAAACCACGCATTGCCGTGTTGGGCCTGAACCCACATGCCGGCGATGAAGGATTGATTGGCAAAGAAGAAGAAGAAATTATTAAACCAGCCATTAAAGAAGCAAAGCAACGGGATATTTTTTGTTTTGGCCCCTACCCTGCCGATGCATTCTTTGCACGTGGGCATTACCAAAAATTTGATGCGGTACTGGCCATGTATCACGACCAGGGCCTTATTCCATTTAAATCTTTAGCCATTGGCGAAGGTGTAAATTACACCGCCGGTTTACAGGGCGTACGCACATCACCCGATCATGGTGTGGCTTTTGATATTGCCGGGCAGGGCAAAGCAGATGAATCATCTTTTAGAGAAGCCATTTTTAAATGCATTGATATTATTAATGGCCGAAGAGAATATGACGGGCAGTACAGTAACCCATTAAAAAAGATAAGCTCCCGGATGGTGGCCAATGCAGTTGATCAGAAAATTACTGATATACCGGAATAAGGTTCTCTAATTGAAGACACTGTCCGCAATTCCTTTATTAATGGTATAGCCATTAATAGAAATTTCCATTTTGCCTTTTTGATTTTTGAGTTTTTCTTTTTCGGCTGCCGTTTTCTTTTGGCTGCCATCTTCAAAATCAAAAGTTACACCCTTGGGCATTTTATAATCTTTGGTATTGAAGGAGAAGATGATCTTATCGGGCAGGCCGTATGCTATGTATTTTCCGTAACTCATTTCCAGTTCATAAGTACCGTTATCTCTTGTGGTGGTCTTTGTTTTAAGTATCACCTGGTTTACCGGGTCAATGTATAAGGTAGATAACACCACATCTGCATTATCATCTTCGGGCAATAGTTTCACCACTTTTACAGCCGTATTGCCAATCTTATCATTACCGGCATCCAGCACGCTGTATTTACCACTGCTGAGCACATTGCTCATATTTATATTTACGGCACCCTTTGGCACAAAAGAAATTCCTTTTTCATTTTTAATCCGCAGGCGGTTGGGTTTTTTAAAAAAAAGTTTTACAGTAGCCACCGGAACTTTTAAAAAAACCACATTGGTTTTCATTTTGCCATTTGCCTCATAATCATTTACCTGGTTTATCTTATCCTTTACTTTTTGCACCAGCACATTTATATCCTGCGCCTGCGCAAAAAAAGAAATTTGAAAAAGAAGGAGAAAGACCAGTGAACGTTTCATAGAATACATTTATGATAAGATATCTTTTTTTCTAAAAATAAAAACAGATGCGCTAACCAATGCTACAATATATACCATCAATGCAGCCATGCTTTTTAAAATGCCCGGCAGGTACTGTATCGATCCTTTTATGGTTTCGCCATCTTCTGTTGAGCCAATGTAAAAGAAACCCTTCCAGCCCAGCATATAAGTTGTAAACAGGTAAGGCTTAATATATTTTTGGTAAATGGGTATTTCCATTTCGCTTATTAAAGTACACACAATGATAATGCCTACAGTAGCCACTATGGGGCCTATTGAGTTTTCTGACAATACAGATAATAACAGCGAAATAGCTGCCACTACCATCATGGCAATAAAAGCAAAACCAAAGGCACAAAAATACCGCCATAGCACATCATTGGCTTCTATAAGTTGCAATCCATTTGTTTTTGCAACTACCAGGTCGTTCTCGCCAAACACCGCAATGCTTATTACTAAAGAAATTACAGCTATCCACAAAAGCAAAGCAAAAACATATACGGCAGTGGCCAAATATTTAGCCAGTATTATTTGTGAACGGCTCACCGGCTTTGCAGCCAGTAACCTTAATGTGCCCATACTTGCTTCTCCCGAAACCACATCGCCTGCAACCAATGCAACCAGTATTGGCACATGTACCAGCAGTAAATTCAAAACAAAAAAACAAACCGCATAACCATTCACAAGTTTATTGTAATCAATATTCATGGTCTCATCCAAAGAGCCCAGCATGAATTTCATCCAGTCTTTACCATTTACTAACAAGCCAAGCTGAATTAAAAAAATAAAAGCGGCTATAATGGCAAATGCCAGGTAAGTTCTTGGTTTCTTAAATATTTTAAACAGTTCAATTTGCAAAAGATTCCACATGGCCTGGCTGGGTTGTAAGTGAAAGAAAATAATCTTCCAATGAATGCATTGGATCTACCGAAAGTACCTGTACATGCAATGTTACCAGTTGGGCAATCAATTCAGGCACATCTTCTTTATTCATTTTAAGTTGCAGCTTTACGGGGTTGTTTTGTAAAGAAGCTGCCCATTTTGTCTGCAGCAATTTTTCCCTTGCGGCTGCATTATCAGTAGTTTCAAGCTGCACCAGCGATTTTGATGGATCCAGTAATTCTGCAACCTTACCCTCTACAATTTTTTTCCCTTTGTGAATAATAAGCATACGGTTTGCAACCAATTCAATTTCGCTTAGCAGGTGCGATGAAACAACAATCGTTTTTCCCATCTCCCGGCTCAACTGTAAAATAAGATTTCGCATATCAGCAATTCCCTGCGGGTCAAGTCCGTTGGTGGGTTCATCTAAAATAATTAATTGAGGGTTGTGTACCAGCGCCACGGCAATCCCCAATCTTTGTTTCATTCCCTGGCTAAAGGTTTTTACTTTGCTGCCGGCCCTTTCATCAAGTCCTACCATTTTCAATTGCTCCATCAGCAATTTTTTTTCGGCTTTTATACCGCTCATTTTTGCAAAGATGGCCAGGTTATCATAAGCCGATAAATATTTATACAGATCGGGCTTTTCAATTACAGCGCCAACCTGCTTCAAAATATCGGAACGATGTGTAGAAAGGTTTTTATTAAAAATACTGATCTCGCCGGCAGAAGGTTTTATCAGCGTAAGCAACATGCGTATAGTGGTAGATTTGCCGGCACCATTTTGCCCCAGGAAACCATACACATCTCCTTGCTCAACAGTAAATGAAAGGTCATCAACTGCATTGATCTCTTTAAATTGCTTGGAAAGATTGTTAACTTTTATAATTGCCGGCATGAATATTTATATTACCAAAGGTAAAACGGATAAGCATGTAAAAAGTTTAAAAAAATAATTCAGGATAAAATTATTCCACACCGGGGTTCATGTAACTCTGCAATGCATTTACATAGGCTTCAAAAGACTCAATGCCCTTTTTGGTGATTTTGCAGATGGTTTGCGGATAATTATTGCTGAACTGTTTGGTTACTTCAATATAACCGGCATCCTTTAATTTATTGATCTGTACACTCAGGTTGCCCGCTGTGGAGTTTGTTTTTTCTTTTAAAAAAGTAAACTCAGCCTCACGCACACTAATAAGCAGGC
>JAOAUI010000206.1:14473-19660 GCA_030157685.1 Ferruginibacter sp.
TTTGTTTTTTCTTTTAAAAAAGTAAACTCAGCCTCACGCACACTAATAAGCAGGCTTACCACGGCAAGCCTGAGTTGAGAGTGTAAAATGGGATCGAGTTCTTTAAATTCCATGCGTTAACAGCTGGTATTTGATGATGTTTGATGTACCTGTGTTTTATATTGTCTCCACATAATAATGCCCGGAATTATGTACCCGATAAAAATAGCGATAGCCATGATCAGCATATCGTACCTGAAATCTTTATTTATGAACATGGATATTGCACCTGCCCAGTTAACGGCAGCTCCAAACATTAATACTTTAGAGTTTGCTGCACCTCCTTTTACCAACATAAAAAAAGAAAATATCATTAATAAAAATCCAAAACCACTGTTAGGGCTTACAGCGATATTCATAGCAAAAATTACAGTAAAGATGCTTACCACAAAACCAATATCAACTAGTTTCATTAAGTCGCCAATGTAAGTTTTTACTACCTTTTTACGGGGTTTAAAAATACCGTATGCAAGTAGTAAAATGGTAACCAGTCCAAAAATATTCCAGCCTAAAAAAATATTTTCAGCACCAATTGTAATAAAACAAAAAGTAGCAAGTGAAGTTAAAAAAAGCATACTGCCCCAAAGCAGCCAGCTAAGGCCATTATCGGTAATATTTGTTTTGGCCTGGTTTATCATCTGATGGATTATGGCCAGGCTTTTTTCGTTTGAAAGCGGTTGATCGTTTTCCATATCAGTTTTGATTTTTAAATTTTTTTCTAAGCAGGTATCCCGGAATTATCCAGGCAATAAGCACTGCCAATGCTAAAAGAATTAAATAATACACCGGAGCAACGAATGTAGATGCAATTGCCAATAACCAGCAGGCAATACCTCCTAATTTTAATGGTGTAAAACGCATAACAAAGCCCGATAAAAATGTTGGTATGCCATAAAACAGCAATACCAGCGAGTTTATGTATACCCACAAATTAAAACGCCCCATAACAATGGTAAGAACCAACATGCATATTCCAAAACAAATCCAGATGGCATCAATAATACCATCGCTGTAAGTTTTTACTTTTACTTTCCGCTTTGCTTTTACCAGGTAAATAACCTGAAAAATCACTACCGCCCAGGTAACTGTCCAAACCCATTCAGGGTGTTTAACCCAGTTTAGTTTAACTGCTGCAAAATGAAAAATTGCACAGGCAAATATTACCCAGCCCCACAATAAATATAAAAATCCGTTTTCGGTAAAACGGTTTTTTGCCTGGTTAATCATGCTGTCAATCAGCTGCAGGCTGTCTTTTGGAGAAAAATTTTCTGGTTGCATACAGGATGGTTTTGATTTTTAGGTTTTTTTTTGGTTCTCCCGATGGCCATCGGGAGAACCAAAAAAAACATGTTATTTGCATTCGCCTATTAACATCTCTACTCTTTGCTTTCCCCAGTTTGGATGAATTTCACTGGCAGGTTTAAATGCATTATGCTTTGCCAGCGATGATTGTAAAACCGGTTTTGCTGTAGCACAACCACCACCAAATTGTTCAGGTGTATATTTTAATCCCTGTCCTTTTAAATACTCGGGTCTGGGGTTTGTGGGATCCTGTTGCATGGCAGCATCAATAAACGACTGTGCTTCGGGGCCATACTCCATAAAACGCTGCATAGGGTTTACCATCATGTGTGCACTGGCTATCATACTTTTTATGCAGCTTATCTCTGAGTTGTTGGGTTGCAATGCGTCTGCTTTATCAATCAACTCACTTGCCTTATCGGCAATGGCATCAATCTTGGTTTTGTCCTGCTCCATGTAGGTATAATTTACCTGGCAAAGTGCTGCATAATAATAAGCCAGCCACTGCGTTTTTTCGGCCGTGGCAATACGTTCAAATTTATTTGCCAGGTCTAAAAGGTTTGCCGGGTTTTTATAGCTGGTATCTATAGCGGCAATATTAGCTTTCATATTGGCCACGTATTTGTCACTTTGTGCAAATGTGGCAGCTGTTAAAAAAGTTACTGTAGCAATAAGGAATAATTTTTTCATTGTTTTAATTTTTGACCTCACCCCAACCCCTCTCCAAAGGAGAGAGAACTGGAAGATATTAGCGGTGATTGATTTTGTTATTTATTTTTTTGTTGATTTTTTAATTTCTCATATTCTTTTTCAACTGAATTTGCTTTGGGAAAAATATAGGCACCTGCAAAATGAAATGCCAGGCCAATACCCCAGCCAATCATTGGCCATATTGGCCAGGGAAAATGGTTCCAGCTAAAAACATCAAAATCCCTTTCGTAGCGGCGTGATGAAAAAAACCATACAGCCCAGAAAAATGTATTCATGATGACATAAGTAACTGCATGGGTTTTAAAGCTTGCCCTTTTTTGTGCAATCTCCCATAGTTCGGGATCTTTTCCCTCAGGAGCTGGTTTATAATCTGACATAGTTGTAAAGTTTATTGGTTAAAAGTTATTGTTAGTTAAAGATTATTATTGATCGCATCCTGTGTTCTGTCAATTCCAAAACTAATAAAGCAACCTATATAAATAAACCGTTTTGATGGTGGTGTTACCGGCTCTTTACGTGTTCCTGCATTGTTGTAATTGTAATTGAATACCTGGTTTTGTCCCAATACATTATTAATACCCAATACCCAAACTGCAAAGGCTTTAGGATTTTTTTTGCCAAGGTTTGGCAAATAGTTTACACTAAAGCTCATGCTGTTGTAGTTGATGGTTTTTCCAGCATCGGCAATAACATATTTGCTTTGTGTATTATCATAAGCAAAACGATAATAAGGACGGCCGGTTGCAAAATTGTAACTTAAATTAAATCCAGTTTTCCATGGCAACACAAATTTCTTTACAACAAATGCGGCGGTGTGGTTGGCAGCAAATGAAGGTGTAATAGCCTGGGGGTAGTTTAAGTAATCTCTTTTTGTATCCAGGTAAGAATAAGATATCCAATAATCAACATTCTTAAATGTCTTTTTATCCCTGAAGAAAAATTCCAGTCCTTTTGCATCGCCAAAGCCATTGTTGTTGGTGGCTGCTTCTCTGCCCGTTGGCGATGTGGCAGTTTTATATAGATCGGTATATTTTTTATAAAATGCTTCAACCCGGAAAGTGCGGCTGTTACTCAGTTTTTGATACTGTAATATATAATGTGCTGCTCTGGAAAAATCAAGACTGGCAACAGCGGGTAAATATTTTCTTTCGGGGTTTTGATAAAATAATCCATATGCAAATGATGCCTGGCTATTATCCCGGAATTTATACGCAACCGAAACCCTTGGTGCTACGTTCCATTTATTAACAATCTCCGAATGTTCAACCCTGCCGCCTATTTTAGCAGCCAGATCGTTTGTTATAAACAAATCAGTTTCTGCAAAAACTGATTCAAGATTATCCGTTACAGATTCTGTAAATTTCGTTCCATCGTACAAAGTATAGGTTGATTTTTCTTTACTGTAAAAATAATCGGCACCAAAACGAATAACATTTAAGCCATTCAGTTTTTTATCAAGTACAACCCTTGCCTGTGCATATTGCGCCCTGTTGTTTAATTTAAAATTCTTAAAAGCGTAAAATGAAGGGTTGGTGATCACCTTTTTTTGGTTATTGGCATCCTGCAGCTCGTTAGTAATATCATCTTTGTTGGTGCTGAAGCTGATACCGGTTGTTATTTTCCAGCCCACACCAAAATTTTCACGCCAGTTTATATTTTGATAGGTATTTAAATTCTCCAGGTAAAATGCATTTTTAAAAACAGCTGAATCTATATCTGCACTTCTAAAACCGGTTTTATTAGCACTGATATAGCCATAGTATTTTATTATGCCTCCGTTTTTTGTTTTTATCCTGAAATTGGCATCTCCCTGGTGATAAACCGGTATCTGGTAAAAATCCTGCTTTTGTTTGTTGATGGCAAAACCAAGCCAAAGGTTTGTATAGTTGTAAGAAACACCCCATGCCGATTTCTTATCTTTTGCCAGGTGCTGAATACCACCACCCACGCCAATTACTGATATTGCCAGATCGGCTTCGGTTTTTTCCGGCAAATCCTTGCTTTCTAAAATTAAAGCCGAAGAAAGTGCCTGGCCATACAAAGCCGAGTAACCACCCGAACTAAAAATAGTTCCTTTAAATAAGAAAGGATTAAAGCGGCCACGGGTGGCAATGCCGGGCGTGCTGCTGTAAAAAAAGTTATTTACCAGGTTTCCGTCCATATATATCTTACTTTCTGTTGCCGAGCCTCCTCTTACAAACAAACCCTCGCTTTCGCCAACCTGCTGGGTACCTGGCAGGGATTTAAAGGCGCTGGTAACATCCCCGTTGGCGCTGGGGGTAGTTACAATATCAATTGCAGATAAAACAGCTCCCTTGCTTTTATCGCTGGCAACAAACGAACCTGCAGATATTACAACTGCTTTTAATTCGGTAACCAGTTCCTTCATAGAAATATTCAGGGTGATTGGGGCCGATTCAAGGTTAATTTCCTGCTCAAGCGGTTTGTAACCTATAATTGATGCTTCTAATACCTTTCTGCCCTTTTCTGTAGTTGTAAATGAAAAATTTCCCAGTGAATCAGTTGTTGCCCCATCGTAGGTATCCTTTAAAGTAATGCTTACCCCGGCCACTGGTTTGCCCTTATTATCAGTTATTTTACCATCAACCTTGACTTGAGCAACGACCGATAAACCAAGTAGTAAAATAAGTAATGTAAATGCCCCTTTCATTGTTCCTAATTTTTCACAAACGTAAAGTAGTTTATATTATAAACCAAATATTTTATAAACTTAATTTTAAATTAACCTTGAAATAGGGGCAGGATTTGGGGTTTAAAATTGCTTTTAAATAGTTGATAATCATTTATTTAACTACCATTCCATTAGCTAAGATATACCTCTGTTAACTGTCAATAACTTATTAACATCTCCGAAAATTTATTTTTTTATGTGGCCTGAATTTGTAATTTAGCAATAGAATTTAATGGGTTAGTAAGTACAAAGGGTCAGCAGAAATGTTGACCCTTTTACTTTGCAGCAAGTCTAAAATGAAATTCAGGATGAATTAACAAGGCATATTTTTCTGCCCTACATTTTTCTTTTTTCAGTTATTGATTTTAAAAAACATAGACGGGTATTTTCATTTTAATTGATTTTTCTTTCTTCTTTTTCCATTTTACATTTACGCCATGAGT
>JAOAUI010000207.1 GCA_030157685.1 Ferruginibacter sp.
CCCGGCATTGCAGGTTTGTTTGAAGTATTAGACAGGCATGCTCCGCTGGTAAGTGCATTAAAAGACGGAACCCTGAAAATTTTAAAGGATAAAACGCAGACAACTTCTTATACAATTAAAAGCGGTTTTGTAGAAGTGCTGAATAACAAAACAACAGTTTTGGTTGAAGGTGCTGAAGAAGTTTAAAGCAAAATATTTATATAGTTAAAGCCCATACAATTGTGTGGGCTTTTTTTATTGAGTCGGGACGCTTACAGCTGCCTGAATCATTGTTGTTAGAGACCCGCCTTAATCCAACTGCTTTTTTAACTGCACAAAAGCCCAGGCAGTAAAGGGAAGTATAAGCAGGCTTAAAAATGAAAACCAGCTGTGTGTAAGCAAACACAACATGATACTGACTATAATTAAAAAGACAGGATAGAAAATAAAAAGGAACGCTATTAATTTGGAATCATCATGTCCATCTTCCTTAATTAAATAATCGCCCAGCCATTTGGTAAAATAATATAAAGGTGCATGTACCAGTAAACCAATTAAAGCCGGAATGAATAACAGTACTTTTTTCAGCAGAGGTTGATGTACATAGAAAGCTTTGTGCAGAGCTGCTTTATCGCCGGTTTCAATTTCAAATATATGTTTGCTGAGTTGTGGTTTTAAAGTTTCATTAAACTGTTTGATGGCGTTGCCATGCGTGTCCTTATAGTCAATATCTTCTTTGGTGATCATATCGCCAAAAAACATTTTGATGTTTTTACCAAATTTTTTAAAAGAGCTGTAATTGATGGCTAGCGGTAAAACTTTCAGATCAATGCCCTCTTCCCAGCTGCTGATAGCCAGGCGTGCCGTGCCTTTCTTTAAGGGCCTTAAATGCCATTCGTTCACACATCTTCCCTCACTAAAAATAAGTACGATCCCGTTTTGCTTAAAAATCTCTTTACAGAGATCAAAGGTTTTGTAATTCTCATCCATATTTTCCACACCCTCGCTAACACGGTACACCGGAAACATTTTAAACAATGATAAAAGTTTTGCAGCCGTTTTATTTTTAAATGCATCGCCCCTGGCCAGTGAGTAAACTGTGCCGTCAAAAAGTGTGCAAAGTATGATGGCATCTAAAAAAGAGTTGGGATGATTTACAGCCAAAAGTAATGGCCCTTTATGTTTCAGCAATTCTTTTTTGTTAATTGCAATATCCCTGGAGTAGATAGGTAAGGCAAGCCGGGCAATAATTTTTACAAATGAATACAGCAATTAGTAAATGATTTAAAAGGGAAGATAACTAAAAAGTCGTGAATAGTGAGTTGTGAGTCGTGAATCTTCAAGCTTCTTTTAAAGCATAAAGCGTAAGGCTTAAAACGTGATTCAGATGCTTTGAATTTAAAAAAAAACTATTTTAAGCTTTGTGCTTTACTGTCGATTCACATCTCACGATTCATGCCTCATTAATTCAATTGCGGGTCAATAGGATAATTGATCATCCTTTCATACTCACCGCCAAGCACCTTCAGGCTGTTTTTCCAAATTTCATCATAGCCGGTATTAAAAACCAGCCCACGGTTTGCTTTTACGGTAAGCCAGCTTCTTTCTGTAAGTTCACCGTTTAGCTGGCCATCGCCCCAGCCGCTATAGCCTATAAAAAATTTAATTTTATTCAGGTCTATACTTTTACTTTTTAACAAGGCAGTTACTGTTTCAAAATTCCCTCCCCAAAAAATATCATCGCTTACTTTAACTGATTCCGGAATCAGATCGGGGTATTGGTGCAGAAAATGAATGGTATCCATTTGTACAGGTCCGCCGTAATACACGGGCAAACGATGGCCTTCCAGGTCAGTTATCAGTTCATCCAGGGTTTGTTCAATCTGTTTATTTAACACAAATCCAAAACTGCCGGCTTCTTTGTGTTCGCACAAAAGCACAACGGTCCGCAAAAAATTCGGATCTTTTAAAAACGGATCAGCAATCAGTAATATGCCTGCAGCGGGTTCAATCATATTTCTAAAGTAATATTTAATTGCAAATAAACCATTACCGCCTGTGTTTTTCTTTAAAAATCTAAACCTTAGTTAAATTTAAAATTTAGCGCTTTTAAATTATATTACAGGCTCATACTGATTTACCTTTACAGGCATGAAAAAAATTTTTCCGATCATAACAATACTTATTCTGCTCTCGCTGTTTGGACTTATTTTTTTCCAGATTTTATGGATACAAAGTGCACGGGATTCAAGAAATAAGCAAGTGGAAGCCAATATTGCACAAGCTGTTTTTTATGCAGCAACAGTACTGACACAGGAAAGGAACTCTATGCTTCCTTCTGTAAAAAAAAGTGATCTGCTTTTCCCGGGAGATAAACTACAGATGCAGTATTTTAAACCTTCTGTAATAAAGCGTTTTTCTAAGGATGAAATAGCTGATGTTATAAGAATGGGGTTTGAGAAAAATAATCTGCATGGTTATCCATTTGAATTCAATGTCAGAGCCAATACTATCAATGGCGATCAGGTGTATAGCGACGATTTCTTTAAGTATTATGATGATACTTCAAATTTGCGCCATGTGTTGCCATTAGAACCTCCAAGCGGTAGTAGTTTTGAAAATCTGGTGAGTGAAGAATGGCTCTCTGTGATTGTGCCACACCGGGAAAGGATGGTATGGAAAGAAATGATATGGTTTATTTTGGGTGCCATCATTTTCACTATCATTATAACCACCGCTTTTTTTATAACAGTACGTACATTATTAAAACAGAAAAAACTGAGTGAGATAAAATCTGATTTTATCAATAATATGACGCATGAATTTAAAACACCGCTGGCAACCATATCGCTGGCTGTTGATGCTTTAAAGAATGAGAAAGTAGCAGGTAACAGAGAAAAATCAGATTACTTTACCGGGATAATAAAAGAAGAAAACAAAAGAATGAACAAGCAGGTGGAAACCATACTGCAGGCGGCTTTACTGGATAAGAAGGAAGTACAGCTAAACATGAAAAGATTACTGGCTCACGACATTATTATCAATGTATTAAACAATATAAATTTACAGGTTGAAGAAAAAGGTGGCACGATAGATGTTGAGCTGGAAGCCGAAAATGACCTGATACTGGCAGATGAAGTTCACTTCACCAATGTAATTAATAACCTGCTTGATAATGCCGTAAAATATTCAAAAGACAATCTCCACATCAAACTGAGTACAAAGAACGCAGGCAACCATCTTAAAATAAAAATTGAAGACAACGGCATTGGTATGAACAAAGAAACCCTGCACCGTATCTTCGAAAAATTTTACCGGGCACACACGGGCAATGTACACAATGTAAAAGGTTTTGGCCTGGGATTAAGCTATGTTAAAACCATGATAGATGCACACCATGGAACCATAAAGGCAGAAAGTGTTTTGGGTAAGGGCAGCAGTTTTACCATATCGCTTCCGTTGCCTAAATAATATCATCTTTTAAAAACTGGTACCACCAGTTTTAGTCCGCTCCATTCATTACTTACTGCACAAATTTTTATATCAACCAGTCCGTTTTGTAAGGCAAATTTCCGGATCAAATCCTCAGATAAATCACTAACAATCCCTGAACTTTTTTTATACCAGGATACCCAAACAATTATTGACGTGTTCTTCTTACAAAGTTTTAAAATGGAAGCCATTTCTTTTTTAAAACCACCAAAGCTTTGTGAAAACAGGTGAATGAAATTGGGTATTTCGTTTTTAGCAACAAACTGATTGGAAATATCTGCCCCCAGCCATTTAAAATAATCTTCGGGGCGATTTATTACCAAAATTTTCATTTCGGGCTTAATGCCTAATTTTTTAATCAAGGGAGTTCCGGAATATCCTGTATCTGCCATAAAGCGATCTTTTTTGGATGAAAAAATCCCCTGTTCACAGCTATCCACATCTATCCACACTCAATTCACATCAATTTTGCTGTTTTTAAGCTTATAAGTCCACCAAGTATGGCTCACAGGCTTGTGGATAAAAAACTTTATCTAAAATTTGATTATAAAGTGGGAAAAAGTGTTATTTTGTGGGAGTCTATGTTATTTAATGCACTAAATACCTGAAAATGATAGGTTTCCTCGGAGAATATGAGGCCACTTTAGATGCTAAAGGGCGCTTTCTTTTACCGGCTGGCTTTAAAAAGCAGCTGCCGGAAGAAGGTGCTACGCATTTTATCATCAACAGGGGTTTTGAAAAATGCCTCACATTATACCCGCAACAAAGCTGGGATCCTATTTTTTCTGATATCAGCAAACTGAATGATTTTGACCCTAAGGTAAGAGAATTCAGGCGGTATTTTTTAAACGGCGCCACACAATTAGAGCTGGATTCTGCCGGCAGGTTGCTGGTGCCAAAAAACCTAACTGAACATGCAGGGCTTGATAAGGACATCGTGTTGGTTTCGGCGGTTAACAAAATTGAGATCTGGGACAAAAGTAAGTATAAGCAGTTCTTTGAAACTTTTACACCACAATCATTCAGCGATCTGGC
>JAOAUI010000208.1 GCA_030157685.1 Ferruginibacter sp.
GGTTATTCTTTCATCGTTACTTAACGCTTTTTAAAAATGCAAGAATGAAAAATAATCAGTTTTTAATCATAGTGCTTCTCTCTATCGGATGCGCTTTCAACAGTTTTGCCCAGAATGATCTGAAATTTGAAATAAACAAAGTTCTACCATTCATTTCGATCCAGGAAAATAAATTGGATAAAATAAACACACTTACGGATTTGGACAAACGGTACCCCACATCTTGGGTAAAAGAATATATTTCCGTGGAAATTTCAGCCTATAAAAATGGAACCCAAACAAAGGCTTCGGGTATTAGCGATGTCTTGAATCAAGAGCAAAAAGAACTGATACGATTGGCTGACCGTAGTAGCGATATTGCTGTAAGCGTAATGTATCTACCTGAAAATTCGTTGAAAAATAACACAGTGAAGCAATACGATTTCAAGGTTACGATCATGCCTGATAAAAATGCTATTTATAGCGAAGGCGCAGAGCAATTGATTCAATATCTGCAAAAAAATAGCATTGTAAATATTGAAGCAGGAAGTTTTACGGGTTATGATTTGACTGCCATTAAATTTACCATTACCGAACAGGGGCATATTACGGATATTCAAGTTGCCATGCCATCAAAAGATACAAAAATTGACGAAATGCTGGTTACGGCTATTTCAAAAATGCCCAGTTGGAAGCCAGCAGAGTTTTCTAACGGTTTAAAAGTCAAACAAAACTTTGTTTTGACCATTGGCAATATGGAGAACTGCATGGTCAATCTTTTGAATATCCGTCCAATTGAATAAATATGTAGGCTGATGCTGTTTTGATTCATATGATGTGAACATTGCATGAGCCGAAACGAAATTTATCCCTGCGCGCGAGGTGATTATCATTTCGGTGTTCGATATTCGGTGTTCGGCATTTAAAACATCGAATATTGAATATCGAACACCGAATATCGAAATCTTCCAGTTCGCGCGAGGCTTTTGCCCTTGTCCTGAAAAGGCTTGATTTTTAAATGATTATCAGATCACAATTTTCAAAACCACTTTGCGTCGACTATATAGTCTTAATATGTCTTTTTCCAATTATGTAGCGGTAAAAACAGAAGACCCTGAAT
>JAOAUI010000209.1 GCA_030157685.1 Ferruginibacter sp.
TGAGTTTATGATAACGCAGTTTTGATAAGTCCAAAGCTTTTGGATCTTCGGGCGTACCAATCTTTACCCCCAGGGCGGTAAACATATTGCGAATCTCCTCATTGTCGTAAATTTTATGTTCCATCGCTTTCTCTACGTTCAAAATTTTACCCCGCAAAGGAAGTATGGCCTGGTAACTTCTGTCACGCCCCTGTTTGGCAGTACCACCGGCCGAGTCCCCTTCCACCAGGTATAACTCACAACGGTGTGGATCTTTTTCACTGCAATCGGCCAGTTTACCTGGTAAGCCGCCGCCGGTAAGTACACTCTTGCGCTGTACCATTTCACGGGCTTTTTTAGCGGCTGCCCTTGCCTGTGCGGCTAATATTACTTTTTGAATGATGGTTTTGGCATCTTTTGGATTCTCTTCCAGAAAGGCTGATAGCACACGGCTTAAAGTAGAATCCACCACACCCATCACTTCATTGTTACCTAATTTGGTTTTGGTTTGCCCTTCAAACTGAGGCTCGGGAACTTTAACTGAGATGATGGCACTCAATCCTTCTCTGAAATCATCGCCTTCAATTTCAACCTTGGCTTTTTCAAACATGCCTTCTTTTTCGCCATAGCTTTTAAACACCCTCGTAATAGAACGGCGGAAACCCGCCACGTGTGTTCCTCCTTCAATGGTATTGATATTGTTTACATAGCTGAACAGATGTTCCTGGTAGCCGGTGTTATAGATCATGGCAACTTCTACCATTACATTGCTGGCTTCATCATGGCCATCGCAATAAATTACGGTAGGCAGTAAAGAATTACGGTTTGCATTCCTGTCAAGCATTTCTACAAACTCTACAATACCGCCTTCGCTGTAAAAAGTTTTGGTGTAGGTAGTTCCGTCTTCTTCCTTTTCCCTTAAATCATTAATATGGATGGTTATTTTTCTGTTTAAGAAAGATAACTCCCGTAAACGGGCCTCTAAAATTTCACGGTTGTAAACACTGGTAATGAATATAGATTGATCGGGCCAGAACTGAACCGTAGTACCATGTGTGTCAGAATTACCAATTTCCCTAACCGGGTATTGGGGAATACCGGTTGCGTATTCCTGCTCAAACCTTTTACCATCGCGGTTTACCACTACATGCAATTTGCTGCTGAGTGCATTTACACAACTTACACCCACACCATGCAAACCGCCGGAAACTTTATAAGAGTCTTTATCAAATTTACCACCGGCGTGTAAAACCGTCATTACCACTTCCAGGGCGCTGCGGTTTTCTTTGGTATGCATACCTGTGGGGATACCACGGCCATCATCTTCTACTGTAATGGAATTATCTTCATTAATGGTTACGGTAATATTTTTACAATGTCCGGCAAGGGCCTCATCAATCGAGTTATCTACCACTTCGTAAACCAGGTGATGCAGGCCTTTTACGCCTATATCGCCGATGTACATGGCGGGCCTTTTACGAACCGCTTCCAAACCTTCTAAAACCTGGATACTGTCTGCGCCATAACCTGTGTTGGCGGGGGTAGGAACTGCTGCTGTTTCTGTGCTCATATTTTCGTTCTAAATCACTTTTGATATGTAAAATTCAGATTCGGGCGAAGGTACGAAAAAACAGGGGTTTAAGGCAATAAAAAGGGGTTTATTTTGGGGGTATTTTTTTAACAGATTTCCACCATTTATTACACGAATTTTAATCACGAATTACACGAATTTTCGGCTGCCTAACCTGAAACAAATAACTACAAACCCAAAACTTCCAATGTTTAAACATTCTTTCGTATCTTTGCATCGAAATTTTTCAATGAATCAACAATTCGACATATTAAGTATTGCACACCGGCAACCTTTTTTACAGGAGGATCTGGATGTATTACTGCATGTTGACAGGGTGGTGCCCGGTTCGGTTAACTATTCTATAAACCGATACCGCAAACAGCCACAATGGAATATTGATGATACCGGTATATTAATTTACCATGTTGAAAAAAATAATCCGGATGCCAATTACCTGCAACTGAAATTTTGTGTTAGCGGCAATGTGTACTGCAGACAAAAGCAAACTGAATGTGATTATTGTAAATTCAATACCAGCAAAAGCTGTGTTGAGAAAGTGGATAGTGTGGATGTGGTGAGTTTTAGTTTTAAGCCAAACTACCTAACGCAGTTTACTAATAACAGTACTGAAAGCGGATTGACAGAAAACGTACTTTCGTTCAAACACAAAACATCTTTCAGCAAACAATTGCCTTTGTGTGGTAAAACCAGAAACGCCATTGAAGCATTGCTGAACCATACTTATACCGATACCAGGGAAAATATTTTCATCAACGCACAAACACAAATTCTACTTTTATACAGCATGGATTGTATGCTGGGCGATGATAAAGAAACCGAATTTACCTGTAAGTTTTTGCAAAATGCCGAGGATAGGGAAAAGATCATTAAAGCACGTGAGGTTTTATTGCAGCATATTGGCGAACCCATTACCATTAAGGCGCTGAGCCGTAAAGTAGCCATTAACGAATGTTATTTAAAGAAAGGTTTTAAAGAAATTTTTGGCACCACTATATTTGATTTTTACCAAAGTCAGCGGATGGAGCATGCCAAATATTTATTGTACGATAAAGGCCTTAGCGTAACAGAAGTTTCCATGTTGCTGGGTTATTCTTCCATCTCTCATTTTTCTACAGCATTTAAAAAGCACACAGGCATCAAACCTTGTGAATTGCTACTACACTAAGCTGTTTTTCTTCTTACCATTTTTCAATGCGGCTGATTTAAATCAGTTTTTATGTCATCATTCAGTAAAACGATATGATTTAAAACAGGTATTACACATCATGACAAAACGGTGATAGTTGTAAAATTATGTGACAGCAACTTTGTGTTTACAAACGACCAAAACTTATAAAAAATCAGGTCAATTTTTCGGATTCACAAATATTTCACATGAAAAAAATCATCCAATCTGCGTTACTTTTTGCAACTGCTTTTAATGTTTCAACTGCTTTCGCCCAACAAGATTCTCTTTTCCATAAAACCCTGGAAGAACTGGTAGTAACCGGACAATACAAACCGCAAACCCTTAAAAAATCTGTTTACCAGGTACGGGTAATTAACAACGAACGTATTGTACAAAGTGGCGCCAGCAATGTGCAGCAGGTGCTTAATACACAGGTTGGTTTTCGCTTTGCTGCCGACAATACCTTAGGCACAACCGATGTACAACTGATGGGCATGAGTGGCCGCAATGTAAAAATCTTATTAGATGGTGTGCCCATGATTGACCGTGGCGATACCCGTGAAAGCCTGAACCAGATTGATGTTAACAGCATCGAACGTATTGAAATTGTGGAAGGCCCCATGTCGGTATCTTATGGTTCTGATGCATTGGCCGGCGTTATCAACATCATTACAAAAAAGAATAAAAACAACGGGCTTTCGCTGACTGCAAAATTGCAGGAAGAAACTGCCGGTAAAGAATATCACGCTTTTAATTACAAAGGTGTACACCAGCAAAACTTAACCGTTGATTATAAAAAGAACAGCTGGGGTTTTACTGCAGGCGGTTCACACAACGACCTGAATGGTTTTGGCGGAGATGCTTATGGCCGTGAAAAAACATGGTTACCTAAAGAACAATGGCTGGGCAATGCCAGGATCAGTTATGATAAAGGACCGTTGAATATTTATTTCCGCACTGATCTGTTGCAGGAAGATATACTGAACAGAGGAGCCATCAACTACGGTAACTACAAAGCCATAGATAAAAAATATACAACCAACCGTTTTACCAACCAGTTGCAGGGTTCATACACTTTCAATAAAAAATTACAGCTTGCTGCTACTGTTGCTTATACCGATTATAAAAGAAGCACCAGAACTACCACACATTATTTTGAAACAGGAACTGATTCATTAACTACTGGCGAAAGCGAACAGGATATATCAAAATTCAACAGTTTTGTATTTAGAACAACTTTGCAGTACCAGCTGAGTAATAAAATTTCTTTGCAGCCAGGTGTAGATATTAACCGGGAAGCTGCCAGCGGGCCAAGGATTTCAAACAACCCTGTCATTACCGATTATGCAGCTTTTGTTTCTGCAGAAATAAAACTGGGTTCTAAAATTAATATCCGTCCGGGTTTGCGTTTTATAAAAAACTCTGTTTACAATGCGCCTCCGGTAATTCCTTCTATCAATACAAAATTAATTATCAGCAAAAAATTAGATCTGCGGATGGCATACGCTTATGGTTTCCGATCTCCTGCATTAAGAGAGTTATATTTTCTTTTTGTAGATGTTAATCACAATGTGGTGGGTAATCCAAACCTGAAAGCAGAAAACTCAAACAGTTTTAATGCATCCCTAAACTGGAATGCATTGCCAAAAAACACCCGCACTTACAGTATTTCATTATCCGGTTTTTACAATGCGTTCAATAACCAGATTGATTTTGCATTGTCTTC
>JAOAUI010000210.1 GCA_030157685.1 Ferruginibacter sp.
TGTACATGTTTTATTACTGCATCAATGCCGTTAAAAACTTTCATTTCGTTTTTAGGGCTGCGGAAACCCAGGTTCCAGAGCATTTCCAACATGCCGGAATGGGTTTGTGGTTGGTGGTTTGTGGTTTGTGGTTTTGCTGAAGCAGTTGCTTCATGGTCTATAATAAAACTCACATGATACAGGAATGCTTCCAGGTTTCTTCTGCTAACTTCTGCTGTGTCTTTAATTCTTAATGAACCGGCGGCTGCATTGCGTGGGTTTGTAAGCGGTGGAATGCCTTCTTCGATCAAAGCATCATTGTATGCCTTGAAATTATTTTTATTCATCAGCACTTCGCCACGTATCTCAATCTGTTCAATACCATACTCACTGAATTTTGCAGAAAGCGGAACGGATTTTATCTGCTTTACATTCAACGTAATTTCATCGCCCACTTCACCATCGCCACGGGTAACACCCCGGCTGAGCAGATCGTTTTCGTAAACCAGGGAAATGCTGGCGCCGTCAAATTTTGGCTCTACACAATATTCAATTTCATCCAGGCCCGATAGTTCCCTGGCCTTGCGGTCAAAATCAAGCAGGTCATCGGCGTTGTACGAATTCTCCAACGAAAGCATGGGCACCAGGTGCTGCGTTTTTGGAAAGTCTTTTATCAAACCCTTTCCTACACGCTGTGTTGGCGAATCCGGCGTAATGGCTCCGGGGTTTTCCTTTTCAAAGTGCTCTAGTAATTTATACAGGGTATCGTACTCAAAATCGCTGATGAGCGGATCGTTCTGTACATAATACCGGTACTCGTGAAAGCGCAGGCAGTTGCGGAGCTCTTCCGTTTTATTTTTTACTGTATCTGAAATGCTATTGTTTTTGACGGCAGATAGCCATTCGGAAGTATGTTGCTGTAATGCTATTGTTTGTTCGTTGTTGTACATAAAATAAGTCTCTGCTAAAGATAAAAAATTATCGCCTTAAGATTATCCCACAAAGCCGCTAAGAACACAAAGACTAATTTTTTATTATCACTTTGTGGCCTTTGTGTCTTAGTGGGAAATAAAAATCATCTGCCGTCAACAATCTGCTTCAGGCGCTTTTGTAAAAC
>JAOAUI010000211.1 GCA_030157685.1 Ferruginibacter sp.
CTGATGATATCGAGATAGGAAAACACCCTTGTTTCGTAGCGGTTCTTTTCAAACTGCTTGATCTTCTGCAGTAATATTTTTAACCCGGGTTTTAGTTTTTCGGCAGACTCATACACATTGTTCTTTAAAAATTTAAACATCTCCTCTTCAACAATGGTAAGGTTTTCCATGCGTGACATAAAACGAAACACCGATTTTATCAGCGATTCAATAATGGCATCATTACCCAGTTCAAAATGCGCCATCAAATGCACCAGGCGGGCATAGCATTGCAGGTCAATACGCATATCAACCGGGCCGTTAATGATTTTCTGCAGCTGGTCAATTGACTCTTCAAAATTTCCATTACCAAAATACAGTAAAGCTGTTTTGTATTGAATTACCAGCACTCGGTGCCTGTCAATATACATCTGAAATTCTTCCAGCCCTTTTTCAATTGCCGGCACCAGCTTGATACCTTCGCCAAACGTGCCTTTCATCAGGTGCTGGTTTATGCGGGCACTGGTTAAATACACAAATGCCTGCATACGGAAATTATCGTGCTGGTTAGCCGGTTTGGATAGTGTAAACCTTTCAAAGCGGGCAATATATTTATCAAATTTTTTAAAATTCCTCAGATCAAAATTGGCGGTAAGCAGGTTGTGCAGGCCTTTTATATAATGTCCCGTTTCAACCGTTATCATCAGCGGCTCCTGGTTAAAAAGATCTACCCATTTTTTACTGTACCGGTAATACATCAAAAAATCCTGGCGTATAAAAGCATACCAGCAATAACTCTGGTACAGGTACAGCATTTGATAAAAGCCTTTAAGATTCGTTGTATCTATCAGCATGTTTTGTTTAAAGAACTCCCGCACTCCTTTCTCATCTTTTACATTACGTGCATGGCCATGCTTAACATACCATTGGTATAACTGCAACGCAAGGTTTGATAAGGCAGTTATTTCGTTGCGTTGCCTGTTTACTTCATTGGCTTCAGCTGTTAACCTGTCTGCGGCACCATCACCGCTGCGTGTTATATGCAGTGTTTCTATTTTTTTCTCCAGCGATATCACCTGTATTAAAAAACTTTCCTGGTGATAATGCTTAGCCAGGTCTTTTGCACGTTCCAGTATTTTTAAACTCTGCAGGTACAATCCTTTATTATACAATATACGGGCGTAATCCAGTTGCTCGTGCAATTGCAGGTCAATACTATCAGTACTTTTCAGCAGGCGCAAACTGGCCAGTAGTTCTTTATACAGATGTGCTTTTAAATTAGCGTACTGTGGCTTTTCAATACCGGGCAGTTTTTTCAGTATCATCCGCTCATCGTAGTCTTTTCCTTTATCAATGGCATCAAAAAGCTGGATGATCTTCAGGTCTTCCCGGGATGAACTCCGCTTTATATAGAGCTTAAAATGGCGCTTTTCCGCCTTTTCGAGCGATTTTATCAGTTGAAACAAAATGTCTGTAGAACGGTTGGGCATCATAAACTTTGTTTGTCAAAATCCTTTACTACAATGGGTTTCATCATATTTACCACCGGTTAGCATGATAAAATTAACCTTAAGTTGGTTAGGTACATAATATTAACCATCTTAGTTTTGTGTAACAAAGATGGTTAATTCATACAGCAGGCAATCGCTAAAGGAAACAATCAATCGTTAGATGGCCGTTTTCAGGCCGTAAAGCTGATCTGGTCAGCAAAGATAAAAAGAACATAAATTTTTCATATAGCAAGCAATCGTTAAAAAGTCACTCCGTTTCTACGGAGTGGCAATTTATTTGCAAGTATAGTTAATAATTTGGTAACATACCAAATCTCTTTCTGTTTTTTTAAGCTATAATAAAATTTCTCTGATTATTTTCCGCCAAATACTCTTTTCAAAATATCGGTAACCTGTGCAGCAGGGTTCTTACGTATTTTTTGTTCCTCTAAACTTATTTTCAAAAACAATCCGCTTAAAGCCCTTTCGGTAACATAAGCAGTAAGGTCTGTATTAACCTGTTTGGTGGAAAATTTGTTATAGGTGGTAAACATATCCTTCCAGTATTTGGTAGCATCTACTTTTACAAGCGATGCCTCAATAACCGGCCTGAATTTTTCTGTGAGCTCTTTGGTAGTGATTGACTTTAAATAATCTGTTGCAGCAAAATCGCCGCCACGTAATATTTTTAACCCATCGGTAATACTCATTTTTTTTATGGCATCCCAGAAAATATTGCCAACACCGCTGGCAGCATCTTCTGCAGCACGGTTCATACTCAGTATGGCTTTATCAACATACTGCCCCATGCCAAAACTCCGCAGTGTACTCTCTACCTTCTTAGCTTCTTCTGGCATTAATACTTTTATGGCAGCATCGCCAAAAAAACCATTCAGTTTGCTTAAGCGCCTGGCGCTGCTGTCGGTACCCACACGCAGGGCATCTTTTAAACCATTAATGATATCTTCATTGCTGAGGCCGCTGCCCGATGTTGTATTGGTGGGCTTTGTCACTTTATCAAACAAACCTTTTATAGTTTGTGCAGATGCTGATTGAATACTGATAAGGGCTAAGGATAAAAGGAGTACTATTTTCTTCATGAATTTTTTAATGTTTACACAACAAAAATAAAGCCATTGCTGCTAAGAAAGGGTTAAAATACAGTTATTCCATTTTCCGCTTATAAATTAAGGTTGATACAAAGAATCATTATTTGCTTAAATTCGCCACCATAACAGCTATATATGAAAAAATACATTTTACTCTTAATCATCAGTATTTCATTTGTTGCAAAAGGTTTTGCCGAAGAAGGCATGTGGCTGCCGCAACTGCTTCAAAGCCTAAATGAAAAGCAAATGAAAAAGATGGGTATGAAGATCAGCGCAGCTGATATTTACAGCATCAGCAAAGGAAGCTTAAAAGATGCCATTGTAAGCTTTGGCGGCTTTTGTACTGCCGAAGTGATATCCGAACAGGGATTGCTCTTAACCAATCACCATTGCGGTTTTGATGCCATACAAAATCATTCTTCTTTACAAAACAATTATATACGGGATGGTTTTTGGGCTTATAACAAAGACCAGGAATTAACCAACCCCGGGCTCTTTGCCACTTTCATCATCAGTATTAATGATGTTACAGCAACTGTATTAAATGGTGTTACCAATAACTTAACCGAAAAAGAAAGGCAGAGTGTCATTGATAAAAATCTGGCTGCTTTAAGAACTTCTACAAAAAAAGAAAGCTACCAGGATGTACTCATCCGTCCTTTTTTTGAAGCGAATAAATATTACCTGTTTGTAACAGAAACGTACCGTGATGTACGTTTGGTAGGTGCTCCCCCATCATCTATTGGTAATTATGGAAAAGATACCGACAACTGGATGTGGCCCAGGCATACCGGCGATTTTTCGATGTTCCGTATTTATGCAGGTAAGGATAACAAGCCTGCTGCTTATTCACCCGATAATGTTCCTTATAAACCAAAACGTGCTTTAAATATTTCTCTAGATGGTGTTAAGGAAGGCGATTTTACCATGGTGTTTGGTTTTCCCGGCCGTACCAACGAATACCTGCACAGCAGCGCCATTGAGCAGACCGTAAAAATAAGCGACCCTGCAAAGATTGGCATACGCACCAAAGCGCTTGGTGTAATTGATGGTTTTATGCGTAAAGATGAAAGCATAAAAATTCAGTATGCTGCAAAATATGCATCCATATCCAATGCCTGGAAAAAATGGCAGGGCGAAGTATTGGGATTAACCAAAACCAATGCTGTTGCCAAAAGAAAAGAATATGAAAGCAGTTTTGAAAAAATTGTGATGAGCAAGCCCGAATACAATATGGCTTATATTGAATTGTTGAAAAACCTGAAGCAGGCTTACACCGATATTGAACCCTATGGCTATGCCCGTGATTATTTTAACGAGATTGTACCAAGGGTTGAACTGTGGGGCATTGCAGGCGATATGAATTCGCTGGTTACAGCTTATGCAAAAGATGAAGCGGCATACACCAAACGTAAAACAGAAGTATTAGAAAAGCTGGAAGAATCATTTAAAGAATATAATGCCGGTGTTGATCAGAAATTGTTTGAAGCCCTGATGGACATGTACGTAACAGACCAGAGAGCTGCATTTGTTTCTCCGGCTTTTAATACGATGCTTGCAGAAAAAGGAAAATCATTCACTGTATTATCAGAAGCTGTTTACAGCCAGACTTCTTTTAGTTCATTAGATAAGATAAAAAAGCTACTTGCAGGAAATGCTGCAGATGCAGTTGCTGCAATTAAAGCAGATGTTGCCGGGCAGTTGTATGCCGATATTTTAAAAACATACGTAAGCAATGTATCACCACAGTTAAATGCGATTCAATCGGATATTAACCGTTTACAACGCAATTATATGCAGGCGCAGATGGATGTTTTCAGCACCAAGGCTTTTTACCCCGATGCCAACAGCACACTGC
>JAOAUI010000212.1 GCA_030157685.1 Ferruginibacter sp.
ATCTTTTCTGCTGATTTATCAACCAGGTTATGGTCGTAAGACTGCAATTTTATTCTGATTCTCTGTGACATATAAAAAGAACTTTTTTGATCCGTTTTTTTAATTTGGAGTGCAAAGGTAAGGGTTGGAAAGTAATTAGCAAAAGAAAGCTGAAAGTTTTTTAGAAATAGTTTTTCAGCCTGCTAAGTGAGGGGAAATGGCCTGGTTTTAAGCTAAAATGTTGCGAATCAATCCTTTTTTTCAACAGACCCACTGCTGCTTTCAGATTTAGTTACAGTTGCAGCACCCTTATATTCGATAGAACCACTGCTGCTTGCCCTGGCATTTAAGTTAACACTGGCGTGAACCTGAATGCTGGCACTGCTGCTTACATTGGCGGTAGTATTTTCGCTTAAAAGGCCAAAAGCTTTAATATCGGCACTGCTGCTGGCCTCCGTTTTATGGGTTTTTGTTTTACCGGTAAGTGTAATTGTTGCACTGCTGTTGGCATCAGTTTCAATTTCGGGTGCATCTACTTCTGCTTTAATACTGGCAGAACTGGAAGCCTTGAATGTGAGCCTGCCACTACCGGTAAGGATATTTTCTGCCACCACCTCGGCTGATGCAGACGCCTTAATACTGGTAATTGCAGGTGCAGTTACATACACTTTCATATGTACATCTGAGTAGTTATGCAGGTCTTCGGTGTTTATTTTTAAGGTATTGCCCGAAACCGTGGTTTCTATATACTTCATAATATTATCGTCTGCTTCTACCACCACTGATGTAACATCGCCTGTTTTAACTTCCACTTCAAAACTGCCACCAACCGAAATAGCATCAAAACTGCCGGTTTTACGGGTTTCGGTTACAATATTACCGCTGCCGGTAGTCTGATCGCAGGATGTGATGGTAATTACAATAAATAATAAGAAGAGAAAATGCTTCATGGCTGATAGTTTCTGTAAATATAAAAAAATGTAACGTTAACCTCACTCATCTGCAACAAATAACATGCAACTATTTATTTACCTTCGCAGCAATATGACAGAAAAAATACTTATCCTCGATTTTGGCTCGCAGTACACACAGCTTATTGCCCGTACTGTAAGGGAAGCCAATGTTTATTGCGAGATTATTCCTTACAATGCAACAATAGCTTACGAACCAGGGCTGAAAGGAATTATATTGGGAGGCTCCCCTTTTTCGGTTAATGAAGAAAATGCTTTACAGGCTGATATAAAAGCCATGACAGCCAAAGTGCCTGTATTGGGCGTTTGTTACGGAGCCCAGTTAACTGCAAAAATATATGGCGGCAGGGTTGAAAAAAGTGATAAAAGAGAATATGGCCGGGCAATTTTTACTGTTACCAAAGCAGATACGCTTTTAGAAAATATTTCCCCTTCATCGCAGGTTTGGATGAGCCACAGCGACACTATTAAGGAATTACCAGATGGGTTTGAATTGCTGGGAACGACCGAAAGTATACCTGTTGCAGCCTTCAAACGAACAACGGGCAACGAACAACCGCTTTACGGTTTACAGTTTCACCCCGAAGTATATCATTCTGCCGAAGGCAAAACCATTATTAAAAACTTTTTAGTAAATATTTGTAACTGCAGCCAGGACTGGACCCCGGCTCATTTTATTACCGATACAGTTGAAGCACTTAAAAGTCAAATTGGCAATAAAAAAGTAATTATGGGCCTCAGTGGTGGTGTTGACAGCACCGTGGCTGCCACCCTAATACACAAAGCCATTGGCGAAAACCTGTACGGCATTTTTGTAGATAATGGCGTGTTACGCAAACATGAATTTGAAGATGTACTTGAAATTTATAAAAAGCTGGGGCTGCATGTTATTGGGGTTGATGCAAAAGATCATTTTTATAAAAAGCTGGACGGCAAAACAGATCCAGAGGAAAAACGAAAAGCCATCGGCGGTGGTTTTATTGAAATTTTTGACCAGGAAGCACAAAAAATTGAAGGGGTTGAATTACTGGGACAGGGAACCATTTACCCGGATGTGATCGAATCACTTTCTGTTCATGGGCCATCGCAAACCATAAAATCGCACCACAATGTAGGAGGATTGCCAGATACCATGAAACTTGGGCTGGTAGAACCGCTTAGGGCTTTATTTAAAGATGAGGTAAGGCGTGTTGGGCTGGAACTGGGCATACCACATGAAATGCTTTTCCGTCATCCGTTTCCGGGTCCGGGATTGGGTATAAGAATTTTAGGAGAAGTTACTGCCGAAAAGGTACGGTTATTGCAGGATGCAGATGCTATATATACGAACGGATTAAAAAAACATAACTTGTATTCAAGTGTCTGGCAGGCCGGCACCATTTTATTACCGGTAAAAAGTGTGGGCGTAATGGGCGATGAAAGAACTTATGAATTTACGGTTGCATTAAGGGCGGTAACATCGGTTGATGGTATGACGGCGGACTGGGCTCATTTGCCTTATGAATTTTTAGCCGATATCAGCAACGAGATAATAAACAATGTACCGGGCATTAACCGGGTGGTATATGATATAAGCAGTAAGCCGCCGGCTACTATTGAATGGGAATAGGATTAATGATTTTAGATTTACTATATGAATAAGAAATTTTTTACTGTACTATTTTTACTGGTTACCTCCCTGGGTTCTGTAACCGTTTATGCCCAAAATGATTCGCTGCAAAAAGGGCCCGTTTACAAAGTGGGTATTTTTGCGCCGCTTTATCTTGATTCTGTTTTTAATAAAAACACATTTAAGTACAGGCAGGCTGTTCCCCGTTTTATTATGCCTGCAGTTGATTTTGTACAGGGTGCATTAATTGCATTGGATAGTTTACAGGCCGGAGAAGATTACATTAATGCCAGCGTTTACGATACCAGATCATACACAGAAAACATATCCGACCTGATACGAAATAAAAAGCTGGACAGTCTGCAACTGATTATTGGCAGTGTAAGAGATGAAGATTTTACACAACTGGCTGCGTTTGCTTTGCAAAAAAATATCCCATTCATATCTGCAACCTATCCTAACGTTGCCGGTATTACTGAAAACCCTTTCCTGGTGGTTATGAACTCTACACTTAAGTCTCATTGCGATGCCATCTATAGTTATATTCTTCAAAACCATGGTACCGATAAGATATACCTGTGCAGGCAAAAAGGCAAGCAGGAAGATATGGTTGCTGCTTACTTTAAAATGATGAATGAGCAGGATGGAAAACCAATACTGCCCATACAGGTCTTAAATATGGATGATAATGTAACTGCTGCTTTTCTTAAATCAAAATTAGATAGTAACAGCAAGAATATAATTATTGGTGGCAGCCTAGATGAAACCTTTGCAGGTAATATGGCCAAAGCCAGTTATGATTTGAATAAGACTTATGGCATCACTTTAATTGGTATGCCAAACTGGGATGGTTTTTCTGCCTTTTACAATAAAAAAGCATTGAGTGGTTTTCCGGTTTATTTTACTACGCCTTTTTATACCGAAAAAACTGATGACTTCAGCAAATCGCTTTGCACAGCTTATTATAACAAATACAGGGGCAAGCCCAGCGATATGGCCTATAAAGGTTTCGAGTCGGTGTATTTATTTACAAAGCTGCTCGCCAAATACCCCGACAGTTTTATGAGCCATATTTCTGACAGGAACCAGAAAGTATTTTGTGAGTATAATTTCAGGGCTGTAAAACAAAATGACAAGGCTGCAACAACTGACTATTTTGAAAATAAACATTTGTATTTAATAAAAATTCTTAACGGCACTATATCCAGGGCCTGGTAATAAAAAAAATGTCCCGCTTCAGGCGGGACATTTTTTTTATTACTATTTTGTAAGATACTTTCGTTGCATGGTATATAAAACTACAAACAATACTGGCAACCCTATTCCGATAATGACACTGAAAACACCTGTAAACTGTGCAGTTCCAAGCAAGAAAAAAGTTCCAATAACAGGCGCAATTTCACCTGCTACATACATCCAGTAACCATCTTTTTTATATTTACGCATCCATAAAGCGCCGACGAAACATAAAATTATACCTGCCATTCCAATGATCATTAACGGAATCATATTTTGATGCTGTAATTCCATAACAGCCCGCCCCTTTTCAATATCAGCTAATTGTTTATCAGAAAGCTCTGCACCGGAATTAACTGCTTTATCCATAAAGCCTTTAAAGAAATTATAAATAACCGGCGTTAAGAGAGTTAATATCCCAAATATAATACAGCCAATAAAAGTTAAGATGGTGAGTACATTTAAACCAGTTGGCAATTTAGGTTTAATCGTTTCATCAAAATTTGATACTTCGGGGGTTATTTCCTGTGTCATGATGATTGTTTTTTACAAAATAAATAAATGAGTTGAAAATCAGAAACAAATCTAACGAAGTTTAAAACATAAATTATTTTCTTCTCC
>JAOAUI010000213.1 GCA_030157685.1 Ferruginibacter sp.
GTACCAATTATTTAGCATCTTATTTAGTTAAGAAGTCATAATTTTAACCCCACAATCATTAAAACGTTGTGGGGCTTTTTTTATGTTGCAAAACAAAAAGATCTTATTGGGTATTACCGGCAGCATTGCCGCTTATAAAGCGGCCATTTTAACCCGTTTGCTGGTTAAAGCCGGCGCCGAGGTAAAGGTTGTGATGACATCATCAGCAAAAGATTTTGTAACCCCCCTTTCTTTATCTACACTGTCAAAAAATCCGGTACTGGCAGATCTTACCGAAAACGATTCCTGGGCAAATCATGTAATGCTTGGCCGCTGGGCCGATGTAATGCTGATTGCACCGCTTAGCTGCAATACCCTGGCAAAAATGGCAACGGGCCTGTGCGATAATTTACTGATGGCAGTTTACCTTTCGGCCACCTGCCCGGTGGTGGTTGCACCGGCCATGGATGAAGATATGTGGCATCATGGCACAACAAGAAATAACCTGGAAACTTTAAAAACTTTCGGTAATCATATCATACCGGTAGAGAATGGGGAACTGGCCAGCGGCCTGGTTGGTGAAGGAAGAATGGCAGAGCCGGAAGCTATTGTAAACTGGCTGAATATTTTTTTTTTAAATGAACATGAACTAAGCGGTAAGAAAATATTAATAACTGCCGGTCCTACTTACGAACAGATAGACCCTGTGCGTTTTATAGGTAATCATTCATCGGGCAAAATGGGGGTTGCTATTGCCGAAGAAATGAAAAAGCGTGGCGGCGATGTTACACTGGTACTTGGCCCTTCAGATATACAAGTGAATAGCGGTATTAAAACCATTCATGTAACATCGGCAGCCGACATGTTTACTGTTTGCGAAAAAACTTTTCCGACGGTTGACATAGCCATTATGAGTGCAGCAGTTGCCGATTATACACCGGTGCAGGTGGCCAAAGAAAAAATAAAAAAAACCGAAAATGATTTTGCTATATCATTAACCAAAACAAAAGATATTTTAAAAACATTGGGCGGCCTTAAAACAAACAACCAGGTTTTAGTTGGTTTTGCCCTGGAAACCAATAATGAAAAAGAAAACGCATTGCAAAAACTGCAGTCAAAAAATGCCGATATGATCGTGCTGAATTCTTTACAGGATGCGGGAGCAGGTTTTGGACATGATACTAACAAAATCACTATTTTTGATAAAACAGGTAATGAGTACCCCTTTGATGTGAAATCGAAAAAAGAAGTAGCCAGGGATATTGTAAATACCATCATTCAACAATTTTATGCGAAAAATTAATTTACTGATCGTGCTGGCTTTAGCTTTTAAAATTTCTGCAGCGCAGGAATTGAAAGCCAATATTACTGTTGTAAGTAACCAGGTGGGCAATAATGTAAATCAAAATGTGTTCCGCACACTGCAAACAGCATTAAATACATTTATCAATACCCGTAAATGGACCTCAGATAATTTTGCACCGAACGAACGTATTGAATGTAATTTTTTATTGCAACTGCAATCAACCGGCGATCTGAATGTGTACAATGCATCGCTTACCGTACAGGCAGCAAGGCCAGTTTTTAATACCACCTATCTTTCTCCTATCATCAATTTTAAAGATGACAATATTATTTTTAAGTACGCTGAATTTCAGATAATGGAATTTAATGAAAACAGGGTTTCGGGTTCAGATGCGCTGGTATCCAACCTGACCGCAGTGATTGCCTATTATGCCTATATGGTGCTGGGTTTCGACTATGCTTCTTTTTCGCCACGTGGAGGCGATCCGTATTTTACCAAGGCAATGAATATTGTAAACAATGCACCGGATGGCAGGGGTATTGCCGGCTGGAAGGCTTTTGACGGGCAACGTAACCGTTACTGGCTGGTAGAAAATATGATGAACAGCCGCTACACCATTATGCATGATGTGTATTACAATTACTACCGCCTGGGAATGGATAAATTATATGAAGATGAAAACAGCGCCAGGGCCGAAGTGATGAATGTATTAAACCTGCTTAATAATTTTATAAACGATAATCCGAATAAGATGATCAGCCAGTTTTTTTTCCAGGGAAAATCAACCGAACTCATCAGGATATTTGCGAAAGCACCACAACAGGATAAGGCAAGGGCGTCGGAAATGCTGCAACGGCTGGATTTAACCAACGCCTCCAAATATAAAGATGAATTGAAATGATGAAGATATGCATCTTGTTCATTGGCCTGACTTTATTGGGTTCCTGTGGAAATAAAGAAGGTTTACCTGCCGGCGTATTAAAGCAGGAAAAAATGCAGGCTGTTTTGTGGGATGTAATAAGAGCTGATGTATTTACAACTGATTTTATTAAAAAAGATTCTTCTAAAAACGGCACAGCCGAAAACTTAAAACTGCAGCAACAGATATTTGCGATACATAAAATAAGCAAGGCTGATTTTTATACCAGTTATGATTATTACAAAAAAAATACTGTTGAATTTAAAAAAATAATTGACAGTATGGTTGTTCAGGCAGAAAGAAAAAAAGATATTAAACCGCTGTTATCCCCTACCAAAGCGTATGAATAAAGTGTACAACAATGCTGCAGATGCAGTGGCTGATATTAAAGACGGAGCTGTTATTATGCTGGGTGGCTTTGGTTTGTGTGGTATTCCCGAAAACAGTATTGCCGCTTTGGTAAAAAGCAGTGCAAAAAACCTTACCTGTATCAGTAACAATGCGGGTGTGGATGGATTTGGAATAGGACTGATGCTGGAGCAAAAGCAGGTGAAGAAAATGATATCCTCATACGTTGGCGAAAATGCAGAGTTTGAAAGACAATTATTAAGCGGTGAACTGGAAGTGGAATTGATACCGCAAGGCACATTGGCTACAAGGTGCATGGCTGCAGGTTATGGTATGCCCGCCATTTTTACACCAGCAGGTGTTGGTACCGAAGTAGCCGATGGAAAAGAAACAAGAATTTTTAATGATAAGGAGTATTTGCTGGAATATGCATTTGATGCAGACTTTGCCATTGTAAAAGCCTGGAAGGGCGATACAGATGGTAATCTTATTTATAAAGACACTGCCCGCAATTTTAATCCATTGATGGCCATGGCTGGTAAGATAACCATTGCAGAAGTGGAAGAACTGGTGCAGCCCGGAGAACTGGATCCCAATCATATTCATACACCGGGTATTTATGTGCATCGTATTTTCAAGGGGACGGATTATGAGAAGCGGATTGAGCAAAGAACTGTAAGGAAAATTATTTGATTTGAAAATTTGAAGATTTGATGATTCATTTATCAGTCAATGCATTCAATTGAAAAGCATCTTTAAACTGCGGAGATCATCAATCACCAAATTATCAAATCACCAAATCATCAAATCAATTATGGCTTTAACCAAAGAACAAATAGCACAACGCATTGCAAAGGAACTGAAAGATGGTTACTATGTTAACCTGGGCATTGGTATACCAACACTGGTTGCCAATTATATTCCTGCGGGAATAAATGTAGTGCTGCAAAGTGAAAACGGATTGCTGGGTATGGGGCCTTTTCCTGAAGAAGGAAAAGAAGATGCAGACTTGATTAATGCCGGCAAACAAACCATTACCACATTACCGGGCTCTGCTTTTTTTGACAGTGCCATGAGCTTTGGAATGATACGTGCCGGCAAGGTTGACCTTACCGTGCTGGGCGCCATGGAAGTGAGTGAGAACGGTGATATTGCCAACTGGAAAATACCCGGCAAAATGGTGAAGGGTATGGGTGGCGCCATGGACCTGGTTGCCAGTGCAAAAAATATTATTGTGGCCATGATGCATACCAACCCCAAAGGCGAAAGCAAATTATTACCTGCCTGCACATTGCCGCTTACGGGTAAAAAATGTATTAAAAAGATAGTAACCGAACTGGCTGTGCTGGATATTACTGCCGATGGTTTTAAATTACTGGAACGGGCACCGGGCGTTAGTGTGGAAGAGATTGTTGGTAAAACTGCCGGGAAGTTAGTAGTAGAAGGAGAGATACCTGAAATGCAATTCGCATAAATTACTTAGCCAAATCAAATTTGCAAAATCTATAGGGTAGGGGAGGAGATGCCCCCGGGAGAGAAGTAATTTTCTTTAAAATCATCATTATTTTAAACGGATGTTCATCGGTAGTTGAACGAAGGATGAACGAAGGATGGACGTAGGATGAACGGATGTATACAGGCGTTGCCTGGGAGTGGATAGGCCGTCAACAGGGCGTTGCATAGAATATGCTATGGCTTTGGCAGGAGGCTAACTACCTGAGGGTAACGCCTATAACAAACATTTCGTTTCTTGAATCCGGTTGCAAACCTGTAGAATTGAAAAGACACAGGTGATCCCATCATCATTGCGTTTTTAATTTAAACATTTACGTGGGGAAC
>JAOAUI010000214.1 GCA_030157685.1 Ferruginibacter sp.
CATATTAATAAACTATGCAAGGGGAGAAGTGGTTGACCTGGATGCATTGCGCAAATCATTGCTTGAAGGAAATATAGGAGGAGCTGCTATTGATGTTTTTCCGGTAGAGCCTGAAAAAAACGGCGATCATTTTTCATCGCCTTTGCAGGGGTTGAGCAATGTATTGCTTACGCCACATATTGGCGGCAGTACACAGGAAGCGCAATTGAATATTGGCGATGATGTGAGTGGTAAATTGTTTAACTATCTCGAAAAAGGAAGCAGTATTGGCTCTCACAGTATTCCTGAGCTGGCGCTGCCGCCGCAGGAAGGAACGCACCGCATTTTGCATATACATCATAATGTGCCGGGTGTGCTATCAGAAATAAATACACAGCTAAGCAAACACAAGATCAATATACTTGGGCAGTACCTTAAAACCAATGATGCTATTGGTTATGTGGTGTTGGATGTAAATAAGAACCTGAGCAAAAATGCATTGGAATTATTGAGGAAAGTTAAGGGTACAATTAAGGTGAGGATGTTGTATTAAACCCCCTCCGCCCCCTGAAGGGGGAACTTTGGACTCTGATAATTTTTAGTTCTAATTACATTCACAGTCTGAATAATTTATTTTGGCAGCTCAACATAAACTGTTGTGCCATTACCCTTTTCGCTATTGATTGAAAGCGTTGCATTCATCATCTTAAGCAGGTCTTTAATGATAAGGTAACCAAGTCCATTTCCTTTTTTATTATCCATATTGGCAGATGAAACAATGAACTGATCGGCCATTATATTTTTAATCTGATCGGCTGTCATACCTATACCTTCATCACTCACACTTATTATTATCTTCTTTTCAGTTTCCCTGGCATTTATTGTTATACTTCCGTTTTCAGAAAAATGAATGGCATTGGTTACCAGGTTGTAAATTAAAATTTTAAGTGCTTCAAAATACTGTGTTACCTGTAATGCCGGATCAACATGGCTGATGAGCTGTAAATTTTTCTGATGCGCCATTGAGTTTAAAATACTGAATACCTGGTTTAGCATTTCCTGCATGTAAAACTGTTCTTTTACCAGCCGCCGGTTTTCATTTTGATATTTTATCCAGTTAAGGATATTGGTACTTAACAACTGCAATTCCTTGGATGTGGTTGTAATTTCTTTTATGGTTTCGTCTTTCAGATCTTCGGGCATTACTGATTTTTTTTCCAGCAGATTTTTTCCGGCCACATTTAAAAATTTGAGAGGCGTAATAATATCATGGCTGATGATGGAGATGAGCCTGTTATTGATGCTGTTATTTTTTTCAAGGGTATTATTTTTTTGCAGCAGTTCTTCAGTTTTTTCGGCAACCTGTTTTTCCAGTTTCCGCTGATTTATTTCCAGCTGGTTAACCCTTACCCTGTAAAATAAAATAAACATGCCCAATATAGCAGCAGCTATTAATGCATAAAACCACCATTGTTTATACCAGGGCGTGGCAATGCTGAACTGAATGGTTTTATAAGAATAATTGTCTTTACCAAAACCGTTTAGTTTTCTTATGCGTAAAGTATATTTTCCCGAAGGCAGGCCACCCAGCCTGATGAATGTTTCATTATCTGTGTTAACTGCTTTCCAGGTTGTAGTATCATTCAACTGGTAATCAAGATAAATATTTTCTTTATTGCACCAGGCCGAAAAACCAAGTTCAAATATGATCTCCTGTGTTTGGGCAGGCATACTTTTGTATTGCAGTGAATCTGCATTCACAGGGATGTTATCTACCAGTATTTCATCAATAAAAATTTCTCCTTCGGGTAAAACGGGTATTGCTTTTTCAGGGTTTACCCATAGCAGCCCATCCATGGTTGGAAAAGAAATGCTGTTATTGCTTAAACGTAAAGCACAGGGAGTGCAGCCGCCATTCAGCTCTGTCATTTCCATACCATCTTTCTTTCCAAAGTAATGATAGTAAATTACAGGTATGTTTTTTTCAAAAGCATTTGTTATTTCAGATAAGCTGGCTTTAAACAATCCCCGGTTTGTACTTATCCAGCAATAGCCATTATTATCGGGCACAAAGCAATGTGTATATAAAAGGTATTTATTCTTATCAAGCGGCATCGGTTTGATCTTTCCATCTTTATAAATATAAAATCCGGAGCCATAGGTGCCAAAAAAAACATAGTCTTTATATTTCCAGATATTGCGTACACAAATATTTTCTTTTGTAAACAGGGTATCAAACTGATTTGTAGTTGTATTAAACCTGAACAATCCGGCGCAGGTTGCAACAGCTAAAACACCCGGGCTTATTTCTGTAAAATCAAATACGATAGTGCCTGCCAGTGATTTAGGATAATTGTAGAGGTAAAATAAACTGTCTGCTTTAAGTATACCAATGCCGTTTGGGTTTGCCAGGTAAATATCGTTACCTGATGCAGCTGCAATATCTCCCCATCTTATTTTTGGATATACTTTTGTTTGCCCGGTACTTTCATTATACTGGTGCAGGCAGGTATGGCCAACTGCAGTATTTGTTTGTGTATACCATAACAGGTCATCACCGGTATATGTAATATTGAAAGAGAATTTTCCCTGTATTGGCAGGCTGGCTTTACCCGCAATATGGTCACCAATAATATCGCTTTCATTGGTAAGTATATTTCCATCCGGAAGTTCTATCTGTGAGTAATAAGAGTTGCGGTTTTTTGAGTTGATGTCATTTCTTTTTTTTGATTGTACCCTGTTTTGATTGATAACAATCAGCCCTTTTGATTCTGTTCCAATAAAAAGTAACCGGTTCTTTTCGCTGTATTGAACCGATTTGATATAGGAGTCAGGGGGGACGCCTGTAAATATCAGCGTTGCATTAATTGCTTTGCCTTCATAAGTCAGTAACCATGCTTTTTCATCATCAATAAAAACAGGGCTGTTCATTCCGTTTTGCCAGTAAAGCAGGTTGTTGTTGTTTTTGGTTTTAAGAATATCCAAACCTGCTGCTGCAAAAAAAACAGGGGTAACAGTGAATGTGGCCTGGTTTAAGAGAAAGATATCTTTTTTAGTACTGGTTATAAAATAACTGTTGCCAATCTTAAAAAAATTATTGATTGAACCTTTTTCAAAAGGCAGTCGTTGTGCCTTTGTAAAACTGATTGAATGATAAAAAAGATTGCCCAAACTCAGTATTAAGCAGGCTGTATCACTTACGGGAACTATTTTATCACCACCGTTTGAAAACGAAGACGTAGGTATACTGTCTATTCGTTTTCTAAAAAAGGTATCTGATACTCCCAACAGGTAGTAATTTCTTAGATAGTTGTTATAGCTGCTTTTTACAGCAGTTGGCCTCCATAGTACAGGTTTACTTTTATCAATATAAAAAATATTGCCAGGCTGATCGGCAGTATAAATTTTTCCTGCATGGTTGCGTGCTATAAAAAGCATTCTTTCCGATGCAATGGAAGGCATATTTTCTTTGGTGTACGATTTAAAATCAACACCGTTGAATCTTACAATACCTGCTTCGGTGGCCATCCATAAAAAACCGGTTTTTTCGTCCCACTGCAATCCTTTAATACCATTGGAGGGTAAACCATTATCGGTAGTGTATTGCTGTACATGTGATTCGGCGGCAGTTTGAGCTTTGGCCGCATCTGTAATAATAAAGCAGAGCAGTAAAATGAGCAGTCTTTGCATAAGCGTTTTACAATAGCCAAGTTACTGCATCCAACTCAATAATTAACATTGTACAAAGTAGCCAGTTCCATCAGTTCTTTTATATTGCCTGCTGTGGTTTTTTCAAAAATGCGGGTTTTAATGGTAGAGATGGTGTTCATTTTTAAGTTGAGCGTATCAGCAATATCTTTTGTTCCGATTCCTTTCAATACATAATGCAAAATTTCGAGTTCCCTGGGCGCAAGCGATGTAAATGGGTTGTCCTGCACATGGATATTGTTTTGCCTTACCGGAGCTTCATTGTGCATGAATTTCTGCAGTATCTGAACCATCTCTTCTTCGCCAACAGATTTAGACATGTAATAGTTGATGCCATATTGTTTCAATGCTTCGCCATAAATTTCTGCAGGCTGCATAGAGAAGATAAGAATGTTCAGATCGGGATATACCCTGCGTATGTTTGGAATTACTTCCAGTGTGCTGCCATCGGATAAAATGATGTCGAGTATAAGATGTGTGTATTTATTTTTTACCAGTTCACTCATAAGCTCATTGCAGGTGCCAACTTCATGCAGGTCGTCATACCCAAGCGTTAGCTGCAGGTGCAGTTTCAGTCCCTTTCTTATCATGCTGTGGTCGTCTGCTATCAGAATTTTTGGCTGCATATATTTTACCTGATTATGGTTACCAGTCCCTGGAAAACCTGGTTTCTGTTATCGTTTAGCTTAATGAAATATAC
>JAOAUI010000215.1 GCA_030157685.1 Ferruginibacter sp.
GGCTATTGGTTTTTATGTGTGGCCGCAAACCCTTCCGATCCGTTTAGTTTAAACGGCTGGTTTGGCACCAATATAGACAAAGCAATCCTCGGCGAAAAACACATGTACCGTGGCGAAGGCATAGCTTTCGATCCCGAAGGATTGATGAACAGTTTTGCAGCCATTGTGCAGGTAATACTCGGTTACCTGGTTGGCAATTATATTTTACAAAAAGGCAAAACACACGAAATGCTCAACGGTTTATTTGTTGCAGGCTGTGTGCTGGTGTTCGCCGGCTTTTGCTGGGATATGGTTTTTCCGCTCAACAAAAAAATATGGACCAGCAGTTATACCATTTACACAACCGGCCTTGCACTGCTCATCTTATCCATGATGATCTACCTGCTCGACTTTAAAAACAGTAAAGGAGTCTGGAGCCGTTTCTTCGATGTGTTTGGCAAAAATGCACTCTTCATTTTTGCCATGAGCGCCCTCATACCAAGGTCACTCGGCCTCATCCGCATAAGCAACGGCTTTACTGATGCAGGCAAACCAAAATACCTGAGCCCATTAAGCTGGTTTTACGAAACCCTTTGCAAGCCCATTTTCTCCGGCGACCCTCGCATTGGCTCTTTAATTTATGCTCTTTGTTTTATTGGTATGATGTGGTTTTTAGCCTGGGTATTGGATAAGAAGAAGATTTATATAAAAGTGTGATTTTTTTTGAGCCCGGCAGTAGATCATTGTGCAGCTTCGGTGGCAAGGATACTTAGTTATTATTTCTTTTTAGTAAAAAGAGATAATAACCACTCTTGTACATTTTATCTTTACTCAGATTTTTACAACCCGAAGTTATTCTCAATCTGCTCCAATGCTTTCTCTACTTCTATCACCGGCAACTCACAACTTTTATCCCTGCACACATAAATCATAGTTTGCCCTTCCAACATTTTATTTTCAAGCAATGCAAGACTACCTGATTCTTTGCCGCCCAGCAAAATCACATTGGGTAAATAATATTCATCAAACTGTTGCTGCTTGTTTTTAAAATCATCGCCCATTATTGCCACTTCATACAGCGGGCCTGTAAACAAAGCCTGCAGCATACCCCAGTTTGCATAAAAATAAATATTGCGCTGTACATCGGCTTCTACATTTATCAGCATTTGTTTTGCCTTGCTTATATATTCATCCTTGTTTAAAAAATGGCCCAGCAAAAAAAGGTTTTTCGCCATTTCGCTGTTGGAGGATGGAATTACATTATCAGATAATTCCATCTTGCGTGCAATCAGATCGGCATATTGATTATGCGTATAAAAAAACATACCCGAGGATGTATCAAAAAAATGTTCCAATGCGTAGCCGGTAATTTTATCTGCTTGCATCAGCCATTGCTCATCAAAGGTTGCCTGGTACAGTTCAATAAAAGCAGCAATGGTAAAAGCATAATCATCCAGCAGCGCATTTATGGATGCTTTGCCGTTTTTATAATTGCGTGTCATTTCTCCATCCGCAGCTATAGCATTTTGCAGCAAAAAATTTGCATTCATAACAGCAGCCTGCAAAAAATCTTCTTCGCCAAAAACACGGTAAGCCTTTGTGTAACCGGTTATCATCAATGCATTCCAGCTGCTGAGAATTTTATCATCCAGCCCCGGTTTAATCCGGACGTTTCTGATCTGCATCAGTTTTGCTTTTGCAGTATCAATTTTATTTTTCAGCTCATCAACAGTAATTTTAAATGCTTCTGCAATTGCTTCATTGGTTTCATTTCTTAATAAGATACTGTTGCCATGCTCCCAGTTACCATCAGCAGTAATATTGTAATAGGTAGAAAATATTGCAGCATCGTCTCCCAAAACATCATCCACTTCTTTCCTTGTCCACACATAAAATTTACCTTCCACGCCTTCACTGTCTGCATCCAGCGATGCATAAAATGCACCATCGGCAGAAGTTAGTTCCTGCTTTACAAAATCAAGCGTTTCGTAAACCGTTTTTTTATACAGCGGATTTTTTGTTAGCTGATAAGCCTGTGCATACAGCGTTACAAGCTGGGCATTATCGTACAGCATCTTTTCAAAATGCGGTACATGCCAGTTAGCATCGGTTGAGTAGCGTGCAAAGCCGCCCTGCAGGTGATCGTAAATGCCACCCAATGCCATATTATCAAGTGTAACCGTTGCAGCTTTTAATGCTTCTTCATTCTTGCTCAGGTAATAATAATGCAACAGGTATTGCCAGGCAGATGGCATGGGGAATTTTGGCGCCCTATTCTCTCCTCCTCTTACAAAATCAATATTACCCTTCCAGGTTTCAAATTGTTTATCAAGATCGGTCAGCAAAAATATTTTTTCGTTGCTTTTAAATGTTACATGCTCTGTTGCATGAATTCCTTTGGTAACCTGCTCTGCACTTTTCTCCAAAGCCTCAGGTTGTTTTTTTTGCAGGTCAACAAAATAAGCCAGCATGTTCATCCATTTATCTTTAGGAAAATAAGTACCGGCATAAAACGGCCTGCCATCTGCCAAAGCCATGGCATTAAGCGGCCAGCCCCCACGACCGGTTATCAGTTGCGCTGCGGTCATATACACCTGGTCTACATCTGGCCTTTCTTCACGGTCTACTTTTATGCAAATGAAATTTTCATTCATCAGTTTTGCCACTTCAGCATCTTCAAAACTTTCATGCTCCATTACGTGGCACCAATGACAGGCTGCATAACCAATACTGATGATAAGCATTTTATTTTCGGCGCTTGCTTTTTGCAAAGCTTTATCGCCCCAGGGATACCAGTTTACCGGGTTGTGGGCGTGTTGCAGTAAATACGGGCTGCTTTCATTGATGAGGTCGTTTGTATATAGAGGTGTCTTGTTCATTCGTTTTTAAAGTTAGTGATTACAAAAATAAAAAAGCAGCATACTGAAAACAGCTGCTGCCTGTAAAGCATTTTTAAATTGCTAAAATTAATTTCGCTTTTGAGCAAGTACCGCTTTGCCAAACTCAAGCAATTGAGCTGGCTCCATATAGCCCTCCGTAACAGAAGTAGATGTTTGGTCGGCATTAATGATCAGCAATGTTGGGTATGCCACTACCTGGTACTTTGCGGCAAAAGCCAAACCGTCGCCCCTCTCCATATCAAGCGCTATATTAATAAAGTTCTTATTGAAGAACTCTCCAACAGCCTTGTCGGTAAAGGTATTTTGCTTCAGCATTCTGCAAGGGCCACACCAGGTTGTGTAGGCATCTACAAAAATCAGCTTTTTTTGTTTTTTAGCTTCCTGCAAAGCTTTTGCCAAATTGGGCTCAAAGAATTGTATTCCTTTTTCGCCATTCAAATTGCTTACTGCAGGTGTTAAGCTGTTATCTGGTTTTGGTAAAAACGCAAATACCACAACTGCAATAACAACGAGTACTCCGGTAATTAGTAATTTTTTATTCATTTGTTTTCAGATAAGAATGCAAGTTTACATTTTCTTTTTCACTTGCCATTTTGGTTTAACATTATATTATTAGTGTTACTGCACAATCAGCAGCCAGCCTTTCCCTTTTTCAACCGGTATGGTTTCATTAACCCCAAATGTTTTTGCAGGTTGAAAATTTTGTATCGCTTTGGCAGTAATAGTGGCTTTGGCAGAATCAATACCCAGCTTAGTCCAGTCTATTTTTAATTGCACGGCCGTATCCCCATCGGCCCAGCTTGCAATGGATATTAATGCGCTTCCATTCTTTTTATAAACCGTTGCCAATACTTTTTCATTATCGGTTTTTACCGGGCAATTGCTGCTCCAGTAACCAATCATTTCGGTTCCCTGCATATTAAATTCATCCCAGAATTTCCAAATGGGTCGTGGGTCTGCTTCTTCGCTCCAGGGATAGCGGTTGGTCATACCATAGATCATTCCCCGCCATGGATTACCACCATGCTCCAGCATCTCTCCCATCAATCCAAAAGGAATGCCGCTCACTTCAGTCATAAAAAAATCAGGTCCATTCTTTTCATAATCAAAATACTCACCAAACCACAGGCGACTGAGGTAAGGAAAATGCTCCATATACAAATTGGCGCTGTTATTAAAACCATCGTTCTTATTGTATTGGTTAGCTGAGTGCAGATCAATGATGCCGGGATGTCCATCTTTAGTAAGCACCCTTTTTATACGTTTCATCGTAACACGGTCAAACGCAACATCGTCTAAATAAATTCCATCAATGCCTACATTTTGTGTAAGCCAGTTCATGCCTTGCACATAATAATTATGCCAGCGGCTCATGCCACTGTTTACAATAGCCGCATCTTTTATTTCGGGCACAAACCAGGCAGCTATATAATCATCGCCCACATGCTCCTGCAGCCAGCTAAAGCCCCCGCCCTTGCCCGGCGAATATATTTCATGTCCCAAACTCCGCATCGGAAATGTTTCATAAGCATGGTTGGATAACTCACGAACCGTGTTGTAAATTTTCACTTTCAATCCCAATGCATGTGCCGAGTCAATATAACTTTTCATTTTTTTATGCTCGATGAAAGGATAATTGATCCATGGATTAATGGCATTGGCATGATGAATATTTACTACCGTGGCGCTGTTTGCTTTAACCGTATTCAGGTTTTCATACTTGTGATAAAACCGTGTAGCCCATTGAAAATCAGTGTTGATGGGATGAAACGGTGTGATGAGCAAAGTGAAATTATAATACAGCACATCGCCTTGTTTCATCTTTCTTTCGCCGCTGTAACTATTTACCAAAACAGATTTTCCCTTTAATGCAATGGTTATACCACCCTTATTTGCATTGCCCCAGGACGATGGCAACAATAAAGGTTTTTGCAGATAAAAATTTGTGTTCAACGGACGCACATATTTTTCATCTCTTAAAGAAAATTGTAATCCACTGTTTACTGTTCCTATCCAGGCGCCATCCTGGTTTTTGGTGGCCACATCCCATTTCCAGCCAATACTATCAGGCCGGTTGCCGCCTTTCTGTCCAAGTCCCATCAGGTATTTTGCCTTTTCAGGCATCACCGGTATATGCATGGTTATTTCTTTAAACGAAACATCCTTTAGTGCAGTAACTTTTACTTTGTAAGTCATAAAGCCATCAAACTCCAGCGATGCATCTACATCCATCTGCAGCGCTTCATTTGTATTAACCGCTTTCCACTGAACCGTGCCTGCAGTTTGCTTGGTATATTTCACACCTTCGTTTTTCCATTTCAGGTCTTTACCATCTGTACTGGTAAAATGAAAATGTATCGGTTCATAAAGCATGTTATTCGGCTGATCGGTATAGCCCGTCATTTCTTCGGTAAAGAAAGTCTGGATCTGTGCAGGAAAACCACTTGGGTTCACGCCAACTTTTCTTCCCAGCAAACTGATAATGCTGTCCTGCACCTGCAATGGAGTGTATGGTGTGATCACCGTGTTATCCTGCGCCATGGTTGAATTCAACCATTTCAATCTTGTTTGTTTCCAGGGTTCACTGATGCCGGCATCAGCTAATGTTTTTTCACTAACCGATAATGCAATGGCAATGGTTGCCGGAGCTGTATTTTTTGTTTTGATGGTTACAGTTCCTTTGTAAATCCCTGCTGTAATATTTTGTGGTACATCAATACCAGACCACAATGCCTGCACTTTGTTTGTTGCTACATCCACTGTTTTGGTAAAAGGGATGGCAGCATAATCAGTTCCTGATGTGTTAATGCAGGAGATATTATTTGCTGCAATGCTGTTTCCTTTCCCATCTTTCAAATCACTGAATGTTACCGTAAGTTCTTCCAGATGCTGCAATGCATAAATGCCTAATTGGTAAGTGTAATATTCTCCCTTTGATGCTTCGCCTGCAAAAGAAGACTGAATCCCTTTTTGTATCCAGCGATATGGTAAACGATCCATCATTTTTATTGGATTCATCCGGTCTTCCGGAAAAACAATAAAATCGCTGCGGTTACTTTTGCTGATGAGTACTGCAGTTTCTTTTACCGTTGCTGCAACTTCCATCGGGTAAAAACTATTCAATGCATTGATGGCCTGAATTTCTTTTACAACCGTATTGGCAGGCATGCTCTCATTTACTGATTGCAGCCATTTTGCAGCTGCTGTATTTTCCGGGCTTAGATAAGTGCCCTTGGGATAATTTGAACGCCCTTCATTTTTTGAAGGCATATAATAAACATAGTATTCTCCTCTGCCCGATGTTGGCTCAAACCACAGTTCTGCTTTTTCATTATTGATGATACCGGTTTGTACATTCTCAATTTTTTTATGCGTTTTTGCATCTTCTACAATGATCCGTTTATTCCAGGGATCAACATCTCTTCTGCGCCAAACTATAACAGTCTTTGCAACCGTACCCGTACCGTTGAATGATAACAAGGCCCGATGATTCCCCAGTGAATCTGCATTCCAGTCATCATTTGCATTGCTGTATTTTACTTCCTGCGCAAATGCAAAACAGGTAAACAGGTTCAGGTAAATGAAGGTGAGGCTTTTTTTCATATCAGCTGGTTGATCAATTTTGTTTTTCTAAACTTAAAAAATCTATCTCCGGCTTTTTACCGGTCGATGAAATTGAGAATTTCGTTTTCAGTATGGTATTATCATTAAAAAATCCGCAGTTGCGCAAATAAAATTTTCCATCATCCACACCGCCACCATAGTCAAGCCGGTAGCCAATATTGGCAGTAGCATCGCCGGTAAACATCATTTTTGTGACCGGCTTCCATTCGCCGGCCTTTGTTACCGCCCATTGATTATGATAGTATGCTTTACGGGTAATACAGCCGGTTTCCGGTTCAAAATTTTCCAAAAAAGAATGTAGTTTTTTTAAGTAGGTATTTGTTTCGGGGCGATTGAAACTGGCAATCAATAACCATTTTCTTTTTTCAGCCGCATAAAAATATGCCGTGTAAGTTGTATAATTATTTTCGGATGGTTTTGCATGCACCAGGAATTTATAGGTTTCGCCTGCCTTCCAGTTATACTGCAAATAGCTCTGTCCGCCCGAACCCTCGTTACCAAATTCCCCGGTATGCACTTTATCTCCCTTCTTAAGCAACAGTATCTTTTTATTCTCAGGAATTTCTTTGGGATTATCAGTAACAAACGGGCTCCACACCGAAAACAGTATTCTTCGTTCTTTGGCCGAATTCACCTGCATACCAAAATAGCCTTCTGCAAATCCATTGGCCATAAAGTAAGAACCAATTACATCATTAGCTTCAGGAATGGTAATTTCATTGTAGAACCATTCCACATCATCGGTCACTTCTGCAAGATCATAATTAATATGTACCGAAGGGCCTCTTCGTCCCCAATAAAAATAATTGCCATCATTATTTTTTACAAAAGCGGGCGGGCTATCCGTTGCTGTACCTTCCATGTACAGGTCGCTTACATCAGCAAATAGATTTCCGGTTTTACTGATTCCCTGTGCTGTAATTAATAGATAGCCGGGCTGTGTAATACGCCATTCGCCAATTGCATATTCTTTGTCGGCCATTCCGCCAACGCTGATGGTTTTACTGATTCCATTGATCGTCCATTGCAAGGTGCTTTCACCGCCCGGAACATGCAAAACAGCAGTAAGCTTAAGTGACCCGGCTTTTTGAATTTTTACATAGGTGCTGAAAATCGCATCGCCATATTGCCAGTTCCTCCATCCATTATTGGTAACCTTTTCATCGCCATTCTTTGATTTTGCCGTAACCCAGGAGTTGCCCCCAAGTGGTACTTTTATTTTAGCCGGTACAGATTGACTATATGTTTGGTTGCAGACCAATAAAGCAAGCGCAAAAAATTTATAATACAATGATTTCATCAATGCTAATTTAACAGATATTACCCGATAAAATGACCAGATCGTTCGCAGAAAGGCAAACCGGAGTTCAACAATAAAAAAGAGGGCTTCGTTTGAAACCCTCTTTTGTGCATTTTGGTAGTCCAATCAGGAGGCGGTTCGAACCATTTTAATAGAGATATTGAGGAGATTTTAAAATTTAATACTACCTAATTCTATCAGGGAAGGAGAATTATCTAGCCGAATTGTGGGGAATATTACCAATTTCCTTGATGCCTAACCGGTAAATTTCAGGAAAATGAAAATGTTCAATCAAAATATTCTTGTAACTAATTTAATTAGTCTCGGGGGTAAATAAAGCATCTTTTAAACAATATCAAAAAAACTCCCGGGTTATCGTAGTTAACTAAAAGACAGGTTGAAACCCAGTAGGCAGCAGAGAATAGAAAACCGGTGATATAGTCAAAACATTTACTGTATCTTAGGAAAAACAATACTTAACCAGGTATGCAAAACAAGGTCCAATTTGTTCGGATGTTTGTGATCGTTTTGTTTCTGTTTAAAACAGCAGGAGCTCAGCAAAAGACAATCGACAGTATACAACAACTGCTCAATAAAGAAAAATCAGATACGCAACGTATCAACCTGATTTTACAACTTGCCAATATTCACCGCTTTTCCAATACTGATACCAGTACCCTGCTTGCAACCGATGCACTAGCACAATCAAAAAAAGTAAATTTTAAAAAGGGAGAAGGCTTTGCCTTGCATACGCTGGGTATTATCCAGGAGTTCCAGGGAAATTATGACAGTTCGTTTCATCTTTATCAGCAGGCATTACAGATTTTTGAAAAAGCAAAACTCAAAAAAGGAAAGGCTTCAGCGCTGCTGAGTATCGGCGGTTACTATTATTACCAATCCAATTTTATAAAAGGCGCCGATTATATGCTGCAGGCATTGCGTATGTACGAAGCTATAGATGATAAAGAAGGCCAGGGCGCATCACTTAATAACCTGGGCTCCTTATACAACGATAAAAAAGATTACCCAAATGCATTGGTTCATTTTAAAAAAGCGCTGGACATAAAACAGTCGCTAAATCAGGGCAGGACATTGGCAAGCACCATGCTCAATATTGGCAATGTTTATTATGGTCAGAAAAAACCCGATAGCGCCCTGTACTGGTATCAGCAATCGCTGGCAAATGCATTACAGTACGAAAACAAAAGAAGCATTGCTACCGCAAGATCTAACATCGGTAATATTTATTTTGACAGAGAACAATACCCAAAGGCAATTGCCGAATACGAAGTGGCATTACAAATTGACCAGGACCGTAACGACCAGGAAGGAATTGCTGTAAACCTCATCAACATTGCACATGCCAATGTAAAACTGAAACAGTATGATAAAAGTATTCCGCAGTTGAAAGAAGGGCTTGCCATGGTCAGGGAAATTGATTATAAATTTCACGAACAAAATGCCCTGAAATACCTGGCAGAAGCTTATGCGGGAAAAGGCGATATTACAAATGCCTACAATTATTTGCAGCAATATATAAATGTACACGACTCGGTTTATACAGAAGAAAGCAACCAGCGTGTTGCGGAAATGCAAACCTTGTATGAAACAGAAAAAAAAGACAAAGAAATATTGGTGCTGAATAAAGAAAAAGAAGTACAACGCAAAACAAATATCTTTTTAATTGTTTTAGCTGCGTTGATATTAGTGCTTGGGTTGATCTTATGGAACCGTTATCGCTTTAAACAAAAGACAAACCGTTTACTGGCCGATAAAAATACAGAGCTTCAAAGGTTGAATGCCACCAAGGATAAGCTCTTTGCTATTGTAGCACACGATCTCAAAAATCCGTTATCAGCCTTTAGGTCAATTACACAAAACCTCAGCGATAATAAACTACAAATAAGCAAAGAAGAAATTGATTTCTTTATTAGCCGTTTAAATCAATCAGCCAACCAGTTGTATGACCTGCTGCAAAACCTGCTCAACTGGGCCATTTCGCAAATTGGCAAGCTTCCTTTTGTGCCCGAAAAAATTTCACTTGTCGAACTTGCGGAAGATAATACAAGGCTTTTTGAAAACAATCTTATGCAAAAAAAACAACAGGTTACAGTAAACATGCCTGATGAACTTTTTGTTTGGGCAGATAAAAGCATGATTAAAACCGTAGTGCGAAACCTGCTTTCGAACGCTGTAAAGTTTACACCCGAAGGCGGGCAAATTGAATTAAATGCCCGGGAAGAGAACGGCGAAGCCATTTTTACTGTTGCAGATTCGGGCATTGGCATTGCGCCAGCCGACCTCAACAAATTATTTAAAGTAGAAGAAGATGTAACTGCTGTTGGCCAATCTTCAGAAAAAGGCACCGGCCTGGGTTTGATACTTTGCAAAGAACTTATTGAAAAAAACAATGGCCGCATCTATGCAGAAAGCACAGCAGGACATGGCAGCCGTTTCATTTTTGCTTTGCCCCTTGCTGCCAATTGATTATTTTACATCAATGGAGCCAATCAAACTGATAGTATTAGATGATCATACCATTGTAATTGATGGAATACGGGCTATGTTGATTGGCAATGCCGGCATTAAACTTATTGGCGAAGCAAATGATATGGCGTCGATGCTTAAACAACTGGAGAATGATCTTCCGCATATTATTGTCGCCGATATAAAACTCGGCAGCAGCATGACGGGTATTGAGATTGCCGCAATTGTTAAAAAAGATTTCCCCCGGTTAAAGATCCTCATGCTTTCGGGCAACACAGAAGACCATTATGTTTTGAGGGCTATTAAAGCAGGTGCAACCGGTTTTCTTTCTAAGGATTGCAGCAAGGATGAATTTATTGCAGCCGTCCATTCGGTTTACATGGGGCAAACTTATTTTGGTGAAAATATTTCTCATCTTATCATTGATCAATACGTAAGGCAATCGGTACAAAATATTCATGATGCCGATAAACCTTTAAGCAGCCGTGAAATGGAAATTGTGCAATGGCTTTGCAATGGGCTTACCACAAAAGAAATTGGCGAAAAACTTTTTATCAGTAGCCGTACGGTTGAAAGCCATAAAAATAACATCCTGCAAAAACTTGGCTTGCAAAACACCATTGAACTGGTAAAATTTGCCATTCGTGAAAACTGGATAGAATCTTAGCCCTTTCTCTTAAACTATTGTCTTTACTGGCTTCTCCGTAAAAATACCTATTGCATTTTCAGCATTTTTGCGGATTGTATCTGCCACTTGTTTTGTGAACTTTTGTACTCACAAAAACAAAAAAATATGAACAGTATCATTAAACCTGTCACAGGTAAATGCATAATGCTTGCAGCTGTAATGCTGTTAAGCACAAATAGGCTATGTGCCCAGATCAATTTAAAGAAATTAAAAGAACAGGTAACAAAAACGCCTGCTGAAGGAAACAGGGATTCCCAAAATCAAAGCAATCCTTCTTCAAACAACCAAACACAAAACACTTCCAATTCAGGTTCATCTTCGGGCAATAAAAGCCAGGGGCCGGGTTTAACCAGGGAAGAAGAAACAGCCTGGATGGTTTATTACCAGGATGCTACCGCCGAAGCCAGGGCTATGGTTTGGCGTGAGGGTTTGTATGATGGGTATTTTATGAACATGGTTCAGCTAGACAGCCGTAAGATGAACCGCTTTCTTTTTTTTATAAGCGGGCTTGACAAAAAAATAGACACAGATAAAAAGCGGATGAAAGAACCGTTTATGTTTTATGGCAATCAAAGTAACATGCCCGAAGGCATGGAGTATGGCGGACCCAACCGTGATTTTTTGGGAAGCAGGCTTGGTACCGGGGTTAATAAAAACATTACAGAGTATTATACCTGGCGGGCAACGGTTAAAACCAAATATTATGCTGAGTTTGCAAAGAATGTTCAGCAATATACCGACAAATCAAAATCACTGGTAGCCGAAGGAAAGAATGCATTGGGCTTTGCGTTTCGCTATGCCAATTCGGCCATGCAGCTAAGCAATGCTATCGCTGCTTTTCAAACAGCAAACCAGGAAATAACAAAAGCAAAGAAGGATGCCGAAGCACAATACAACGCTGTGCTTACTGCATTAAGGCCCAGCTTGTCTGGTGATTTTCATGAGGGTAAGTTAGAGCAGATCTGCCTTTTCAATCAAAAGCAAATACCCGGCAAAGAAAACAGGGAACAGGAAATTCAGGAAATAATTCCCGGCAAGCCAACTTATCTGGTTGCTTATGCAGTTGATCCGCTTACCAGTCTTGGTGCAAAAAGTGTTATGTCATCTGGCAACAGGCCTAAACTACCTTACCTGCAATTAAAAAACATTACAAAAGATGACCAAAGCGAACCGGTTGTTTTGCCTGTCTATTGCAACGAATCAATCTTCAGTAAAATGAAAGATGCATTTTATGTTGAGTTTGATATGTTCCCCGATCTGAACAAAACAAATTATGAATCCCATCTGAATTACATGCCTTCGCTTCATCTAACTCAGTTCTTTTTAACGCAACCGGTTGGTACATACAAATACGAATTGTTTTTAGGAGAAATAAACGGAACCATCGGCCCAAAATCTGTTTTTACAATTACAATCACAGAAGAAACCAAAGCAGCTTTACAGGCTTATCACGACCAGATGTGGGCGAAAAAACTGGCCTCAGTTACTTTTAATACCGAATACGGCGCTGGTGACGACAGGAACCAGGTGATGAATTGGCAAGACCTGGGCAGGCATGGCAAACTCCTCAAACTTTCAGTAGCACAAACCGGCAAAGTAATGAAACCCTGGCCCAACGAAAACCAGGTTGAAAGCTTTGTAGGCAGCGGCTGGATACTGGTAGAACGAACCGATGGAAAGCATGAAGTAATTGGTTACAGCTTTGTAAAAAAAGCCGGTGACAAATTATGGCGTGTAACTTCAGTTGCAAGCGATATGGATTACTATACCTTGATGGTTCCGTCCACCGTAGGATCAAAAATAGCGGCAAAGCGCCTGGAACTGGGCTATGAGATTCCTGCAGCAAATATCACCAAAGGAAATATTTGGTAACTTAATAAAAGTAAAAATATCATTCACAATAAAAATCAATAATCATGACACGTAAATTATTTTCAGGTTTATTAGTAACTGTTTCACTCACAGCATTTGTTGCCTGTGGCAACAGTGGTGATAAAAAAGACAAACCAGAAACTACTGCCACAACCGATGCCGGTAAAAAAGATGAAGGTGGTGGTATAAATACCGGTGGCAACGCAGCAGATTGCGGTACAACTGCAATAAGTTTTGGTGCCGATAAAATTAAAAGCGATGGCTTTACCATGAAGTACAGCGAAGCCGTTTTGTGGAATATGGCCAGCGACAAAATTAAATACCCGGCCATCATTGTGCAGGTTTCTAACTACGAAAAGGAAGGAAGTTACCTGCAATCGCCAACCAATGATAATGTAAGAGTGATGTTTACCATAAGCGGTAAAGCTGGCGAAAAACTACGCATGGGTGATTATGAAATTGGCGGCAGTGGTGGATTTGGAGCTGGTTATGCAGTAAGCGGCGGTATCGAAAATAAAGATGGCAATAAAGGCTTTTACAATGCAAAAGGTAAAGCTACCATCACTTACCTGGGTGAAGATAAGGTTTGCGGCACCATTGATATATCAAGCACTGATACTTTTATCAAAGGAACTTTTTCAATTTCTTTAACCAAATCACCTTATTAAATAAGCTGTAAATTAAACAGGTAACCGGCCCGTTCATAGTTTTTGTTTTTATTGGCATTACCGGTTACCTGTTTAATTTTATATTTTGCAAACATGATCAACTACTTAGAAGCATATAAACAGTATTATTTTCTTCGCATGAAACAACGTGAAGGAAATGTTGATTACAACAACACTTATACTGCTGAGAAAAATCTTTTCGATATCATCAGTTCATGTACCAAGCTGGAGGAATTTAAAGATAAGATCGGCAATGCCAATGAACAGGTAGCTTTGGCACTTGTTACAGATGAGCAAAACATCCGCCTGCGGCATTACGAAGAGATTAAGGAAACGGTTAAAGCCGCATGTTGCCGCCGTATTTTAGATAAGGTAAAAAAATGTAACAATGTTTCTGAAGTAATTTCGATGGTTAATGAAGAACAAAATCTTTCTAATATAGAAATTACTACCGATACTATTTATCCTTTCGCTGATATGCTTTTTCTCGAAAATATTGAGATATGGGAGCAGGCTGATATTCCATCTGAATATAAAGAAAGATATGCTGCTTATGCAAATGAAGAAAGAGCAGGCATTAAGAAAGCTTACGCATCTATCGAAAAAGAAATGAACAACTGGCAGCCCGGCTGGAAATTTAATTTTGAAAGAATTGATGAAGAAAGGCATCGTAGGTTGTTGCCATATAGCAACGAAGTAATTGCAGCACAAATAAAATCAACTCAACAAATCCTTAATAAATAACCCCCCATGCCTGTAAATAAAATGATAGTGGATGCGATGCTGGGAACATTCCGTAACATGTTGCAGGAGTGTAAGGATAAAAATTTATCCGGTGATAATATGGATGCAATGGCCGCCACGCTGGCAAGAATGGAACAGCTTGCTGTTGAAATGGACGACACGGGCGCTTACTCCGGTCAGCTTGTGCAGGAAGGTTTGTTCATGAAATTCAGCGACCATTATTCAAAAGTATTATCGGCTGCTGCACAACAAACAGGCCCGTCAAACTCAGGTGTGTATGATGAAGCTGCCGATAAGCAATTGCTGCAAAATACTTTAAATGCTTACCGGGATACTGTAGAGAGAATTAAAGAAAACAAAACGGAGATAAAAGAAATGATGGGCAGCCATGCAACCGATGCTGATGTTTTGTTTAAGGATAAGATCATCATTGATGCTATTGAGCAACTGATTGCTTTGGGAGAATCAGGTATTTCTTATCCTGAGTTTTTAGCGCAACTGATAGAAAAAGGGTTGGATAAAGCCCTTGAAGGATCTGTAGTTACCGGTGAAAGCCTTCAATACCTTTTAGATGCTGCTATAGCCACAGCTGCCAATCCATTTTTAATAAAGAAAGAAGAAGAAAAACTGGCGTTGCATAAAAAACTTGCAGCAGCATCGTTGGTTAATGTTCCCGATAATCTCCAGTTTCAGCTGGACTGCGAAAAGATTGAATGGACGCATGAACCGGATATCATTAAATGGAATAAGATTAAGGAGGGTTGGGAGAAATCTCTTTTCTGGCTTGATGAATGGATAACAGCGTACTGTTCCTTTGCACCGTTCATCGAACCCTGGGCAGCAGCAAAAGAACCAAAAGAAGCCGTTAAAGAATCGCAGGGTTGTGTGCCGGGCAAACTCCGTGTTTGGGAGAAAATAAATCACCGGTACTTTGGCTTGTCAGCTAAAGAATTATTTCTTCATCCATCTTTTGCCTGGGATGCAGAGTATCACTGGATATATTGGTCGCAGGAGTACGTTGAATTTTTGGTGAATGAAGTGCTGCCTGTTTGCATTCCTTTTCAGCAACCAGCAATAAACTTAATTGAAATTGCAGAAAAAATGCACAATGATAACCGGAAGATCAACCCCAACATTCATCATCCAACTTTGCGGTATGCCACCTTCTTCAATAGTTATTTTCGTGAGGGAGAATTTGTAAAAAGATTTGGCGAAACTAAAAAAGTAAAAAGCAATGCTGCCGCCTGGAAAAGTGTAAACCTCTGAAAAATTATTTTTTTTGTGCAGCTATAGCTTCGTTAAGTGCAAGCTCAAAAAACCGCAGGTCTGTTTTATTAAGTTGAAACATTTCCCACTCAACGGCTTTATCCCGTATTTTAATGATATTGCTCCACCACCTTAATTTGCTGGTAACAGCATCAATATCTGCCAGGGGAATTTCAAAATGAGTTAAACCGTTAAGCAGGGCCTTGTGCAATAAAATAAGTTGCCGGTTGGTGCTGATGGCAAGCCAATTGCCACTCCTGACCTGCTTACCATCCCTGGTTAAAGGTCCTATGCAATAACCGCTCATTACTTCATCTTCTGTAAAAAATTCATGTACATGATTAAATGCCGGGCTGTAAAGATAGAGAAGTTCAAAATCGACTCCCCTCCTGTTTACCAACAGGGCTTTTAACTGTGTTTTTATAGTTTCCGCTGTTACCATAACCGGGACTGAAGAAATATGTACTAAATGTAGTAATAAATATGATCATCAGCTGGGGGAAGGCTGCTAAGGTTACAATAATAGAGTTGTGCAGCTGTTTATTTTTGAACAGAAGGAACTTTAAAGAGCGAATTAATCTCCGATTGATATCATTCTATCCGGTTAATTCCATTCCGTGATTTTAAATAAGCCCCTATAACTTAATTGTAGTTATTTATGCCAGATATAATTTGCTTAGTAGTAGGTATCCAAAATAAACACTTTAAAAGCCATATTTGGCAGAGATCATATTAATTAGAAGAAGATTTTTTTAGCCCTGTATTCACAATCATGGCATTCTTGCTATATACATCCAGCTAATGCTCAATATGGACAAGTGATTGGCAATAAGTAAAAAAGGACAACTCTTTGAAAATTTAGAGTTGTCCTTTAATGTAGTCCCGGCAAGAATCGAACTTGCATCTAAAGTTTAGGAAACTTCTATTCTATCCATTGAACTACGGGACCAGTGATTTCAGGAATTCTTTTCCAATTCCAGATTTCAAATATATTTCTCTTTTTCTTGCCTCAACTCTATTTTCTGCCTCTTCTTTATAAATCAACTTCCAAGGCTTGAATCCTTTTGTTGATTTTGTTTTTCCGGCATTGTGCTCTTTCAATCGTACTTCTGTGTCTGCACACATACCAACGTAAACTCTTCCGTCCTTTTCACTTTTAATTGCATATACAAAATACATAAGCATCTAAAGTTTAGGAAACTTCAATTCCCTGCCTGCCGGCAGGCAGGTATCCATTGAACTACGGGACCAACGAAATATCGAATATATAAATATCGAATTTTGGAGGGCAAAAGTAAGCATTTTGTAGTTTGGGTTTTCAATTATAATTGATTTTATATGTAATATTCACAGAGGTCCGGCCAACTTTCAACTTATAACTTTCAACTATCCGCTCCTATCCCTATCTTTGCCCTCCTAAAAATTCAGATCATGAAGTGGTTGAACGTACTTATAAAATACCGTTTATGGATTGGCATCGTCTTCCTGGCGCTAGCCATTTTTACCAATATACAAACCAGTTTCTGGCCTTCTTTTGTACTGTACCTTATTGCTGTCGTAGCCATTGTGGGCCATTTTCTTTTTGGGCCAATGAGGTTGATACAAAGCTATATGGAAGAAGGCGATATGGAAGGCGCTAAAAAAGTAGTGAATGCTATCTGGTTTCCTGCAATTCTCATCAAACCGGTACGCTCTGTATACTATACTATCAAAGGTAATCTTGATATGGTTGACCAAAATTTTGATGGTGCCGAAAAAAACATGCGCAAAAGCCTTGCACTGGGCGGTGGTGCCTTAACCAAGCAGGCCGAAGGGCCCAATAAACTGCAGTTGGGAATGCTGATGATGCAGAAAGGTGATATCAAACAGGCAGAGAGTTTTATCCGCCAGGCCATCCGTGCAGGTTTACCCGATAACGAAAATAATGCTGCAGCTTACTTACAGCTTTGTTCTATTATGATGAATAAAAGAGAGTTCAGGGCAGCAAAAGATTATTTTAAAAAAGCAAAAGGTTTTAAACCAACTACACCTCAAATTGTTGATCAGATAAAACAGATCGAGAAGTATATTACGAGGATGCCGGGGTAATTGATTTGATGATGATTTGATTTGGAGATTTGAAGATGAAGTAATTTCCAAATCATCAAATCTTTCCAAACAACTCCTCCACCTTCTTAAACCGGTAATCAAAGATGCCGTTTAATTGTTTTTTTACAAACAGCTTGTTGGCAATGTCTCCCAAAAACCAAAGCGGCAGTTTGTAATGTACAATATCTGTCATCTCTACACCACCTTCAACAACTTTAAAATGATGCTGATGGTGCCACATGGCGTAAGGGCCATAGCGCTGTTCATCCACAAAATATTTTTTATCTTCCACATGGGTTATTTCGGTCATCCAGTATAAAGGAATACCTAAAACCGGGCTCACTTTATATTCAATAACCTGTCCGGCATACATCGTATCCCCATGATATTTCGAGATGGTTTTAAAACCCATATTGTCCGGCGTAATGTTTGCAAGATTGGCCGGGTTGTTGAAGTAATCCCAGGCCGCATCCAGGCTGATGGGAATTTTTTGCACTGTTTTAAAAGAATACACTTTACTCATAGCACTTATAACATCGTTTGAATTATTTTGTTCAGTAAATCGGGTATCAAGTATCTTTGGCTAATGCGTCACTACCGCGAAATACTGCAAAATAAGTTTGCTGAAGAATATAAAAAATTAAATAATGAACAGCGCCTTGCTGTTGATACCATTGATGGGCCGGTGATGGTAATTGCAGGCCCCGGCACAGGTAAAACACAAATATTGGCTGCAAGAATCGGCAAGATATTGCTGGATACCGATGCCCTGCCCGAAAATATTCTTTGTCTTACCTACACCGACGCCGGCACCATTGCCATGCGCAGGCGTTTGCAGCAGTTTATTGGAGCCGATGCATACAAGGTAAACATCTACACTTTTCATGCTTTTTGTAATGATGTGATACAGGATAACCTGAACCTGTTTGAAAAAAATTCACTGGATGCCATTTCGGAACTGGAAAGTATTGAGCTGTTTAAACAACTCATTGATGCTTTCCCAAAAAACAATCCGCTTAAAAGATACCGCGGCGATGTGTATTTTGAAATAAACAATCTCCGCAGTTTATTCAGCAGCATGAAACGTGAAGGCTGGACGGCTGCATTTATTAATGAAAGAATTGACAGTTACATCAATGACCTGCCCCATCGTGATGAATATATTGCCAAACGTAAAGTAAAGGAGTTCAATAAAGGCGATGTACGTACCGACAAGATCGAAGAGGAAAAAGAAAAGATGGAAAAACTGCGTGCTGCAGTAAATGAGTTTGCCAATTTTCAAAACCTGATGCGAAAAAGAAACCGCTACGATTTTGATGATATGATAAACTGGGTGATAACCGTATTTGAAGAAAATAAAAATATACTGGCCAGTTACCAGGAAAAATTTCAGTACCTGTTGGTAGATGAATACCAGGATACCAGCGGTACACAAAACAAACTGGTGCAGCTACTCATCAACTACTGGGATAAACCCAATGTATTTGTGGTGGGTGATGATGACCAGAGTATTTACC
>JAOAUI010000216.1 GCA_030157685.1 Ferruginibacter sp.
AGATCAGCGTAAGCGGTAATGGTACTCTGATAGAGCAGTTGAAGCAGATCTTTGTGGCGCAGAAATAATCTGAACGGGGATTTGGGTGGATTGACCGGATGATGGGATTTAAATCCTTTTAATCTTTTAAATCTGCCCAAATCATTGTTCAGACAATTTTGGGACGGGCTTTGGTAATTCTGCTCATCATCGTTGTGTCACTCACTTGTACGGCATACCTTTATTGGGCTTTTATTGAAGCAAAAAATAAACCACAAAGTCACTAAGACACGAAGTAACACCAAGGCTTAGTGAATCTTTGTGCCTTAGTGTCTTCGTGGTTCAAAAAATAAACAATGAGCAAATTAAAATTAATGCCGTAATAAATCCGGCATCAACAATATTATGAAATTGAAGTTGACAGGAAAACAGATCCGTGCTATTGGCTACGAAGAAGGGCCGGTGGTAAGTGTGGCCATGCATACCATGTGTACACACTTTAAACATCATACAGAAGAAGACGCATTACAGATATTAAAAGATGTATTGGCAGCGCCGGAAAATTATTTAGCAGATGAACTGCTTTCTAAAATTGCAGAAAAATTAATTGTGGTTGAAGAGGAAACAGTAACTGAAATTCCGCTGAATGAAACCGGTGTTGAGTACAACATCTTTGGCGCCAAGCATATTGAAGAAGGCGCTTTGCTGCAAATGCAAACAGCCGCCAGGTTACCTGTGGCGGTGGCCGGCGCTTTAATGCCCGATGCACACCAGGGTTATGGCCTGCCGATCGGTGGTGTGCTGGCAACAAACAATGCCATCATTCCGTATGCGGTTGGTGTGGATATTGGTTGCAGAATGTGCTTAAGCATTTTCGCTATTGAACCTGATGAGTTGAAAAAAAGAGAAGCCAATTTTCAAAGAGAGTTGGTGGCAAGCACTTTGTTTGGCGCAGGAAGAGAGTTTAGTGAAAGAACAGAACACGAAGTACTGGACAGAACCGAATTTAATGATATTGCTTTTTTACAGCCATTGCAGCATAAAGCTTTAAAGCAATTGGGTACTTCCGGCAGCGGTAATCATTTTGTGGAGTTTGG
>JAOAUI010000217.1 GCA_030157685.1 Ferruginibacter sp.
GATTTAACCTGGGATGAATTTGAAGTACGTTTGGAAAAACAGGTTCCCGATCTCAGTTACGATATTTATATCTCAAGCGGTGGCCCCGGCAGCCCGTTGGAAAGCGAAGGCAACGAATGGGAGAAGGCTTATTTTGGCTGGCTGGATAAAGTAGAGCACTGGAATAATAACGAAGCAAATGTTCAAAAAAAGCAGGTGTTTTTCATCTGTCATTCCTTTCAGTTAATATGCAGGCATTATAATATTGCCAAAGTGGGCAAAAGAAAAAGTACTGCATTTGGCATCTTTCCCATGCATCTTTTAAGTGATGGAAAAGATGAACTGATATTTGAAGGTTTAAAAGATCCATTTTATGCCGTGGACAGCCGTGATTACCAGGTTACCGAGCCCAACCATAATAAACTGCACGAAATGGGTGCTTCCATTTTAGCCATTGAAAAAGAGAGGCCGCATATTCCGCTTGAAAGAGCTGTCATGTCAATCAGGTTTAACGAAAATATGATTGGTACCCAGTTTCACCCCGAAGCCGATGCTATTGGTATGAGCCTGCACCTGCAAACAGAAGAAAAGAAAAAGACGGTTATTGAAAATTATGGCCGGGAAAAATGGCAATCAATGATCGAACATTTAAACGATCCCGAAAAAATCATGTGGACCTACACACATATACTTCCCAATTTTTTGTTTCATGCCGTGGAAAACCTGCAGCTGGTTGAGGTTTAGAACTTCTGTTACACAAATTTGGCGAATTACACTAATTACACGAATTTTCAGTGTATACATATTCTTACATGTACTAATTCGTGTAATTAGTATAATTCGTGTAATTTTAAATTAAAGCCGCATTTAACATGATAAAAGAGTTAAGAAAAAATTTCAATGCCAATTTTACCAAAGAAAAATATGATGCCTACATGGCTAAACTGGAGAACCTGCACCCCGGTTCGCTTGATTTCAGAAATGCAGAAACACCGGTATTTGTTCCCAAAGATTTTACAGCAAAAATGCTGAATGCCTGTGAAGATATTATTGATGTGATTGTTGACCCTAAATTTATTGCACTTACCGATCGTGGCATTCCTGCTAATGTAAAAGTGCCCAACGAAAGCAGCCATACCGAGTTCCTGGTTTTTGATTTTGGTATTTGTGAAAATGAGCAAGGAGAACTGGAGCCGCAATTAATTGAAATGCAGGGATTTCCTACGTTGTATGCTTTCCAGGCATTTCACTCGGAGTTAACGGCTGAGTATGCAGAACTGCCCGATAATTTTTCGCCCTATTTAAATGGCTATACTAAAGAAACATATATTCAACTGCTGAAGGATATTATTGTTGGCAACCTTGATCCTGAAAATGTGATACTGCTCGAAATTTTTCCGGAAAAACAAAAAACCCGTATTGACTTTTATTGCACCGAACAGTTGCTGGGTATAAAAATGGTTTGTCTTACCAAATTAATTGCAGAAGGCGACAAATTATTTTATGATAACAACGGTGTTAAAACTCCTATTAAAAGAATTTACAACCGCGTAATTTTTGATGACCTGCAAAAACAGGAAGACCTGGGCAATGTTATTGACCTTACCAAACCTTATGATGTGGAATGGGCACCGCATCCTAACTGGTTTTACCGCATCAGCAAATTCACTTTGCCATTTATTGAAAACCCTTACGTTCCACAAACTTATTTTTTAAACGAGTTAAAACAAATGCCTGCCGATCTGGAAAATTATGTTTTAAAACCTTTATTTTCTTTTGCAGGCATGGGTGTGGTAATTGATGTTAAACCCGAAGATATTGAGGCTGTGAAAGACCCCGAAAACTGGATATTGCAAAAGAAAGTAAAATACGCTGATGTGATTGAAACGCCCGATGAGCCTGCTAAAGCAGAGATACGCCTGTTTTATTTCTGGAAAAAAGAATGGGACAGGCCGGTTGGCGTACATAACCTGGCAAGATTAAGCAAAGGCAAAATGATTGGCACACGGTATAATAAGAACAAAGAATGGGTTGGTGGTAATGTAGCGTTTTTTGAAAAACCCTAAGCCCCCTAACCCCTGCCCTTCAACTACGCTCAGTATGAGGGGAAACTTACCTGAGCGAAACTTTAAAAATACAACAATGAAAAATGGCCAACTAAGATTTGAATACCACCTGAACCAATTACAGGAACTGATTGCAAAATCATCCAAACAAAAAAATCCTGCATTGTGGTTGTATCAAAATAATGCCCGCACTCCGCTGTTCATGCTGGAAGGATTGGCAAAAATGTATGCAGGCATTCACAATAAAAAGAAATTCAGCAAAATTAAAGAGCACCTTAAGTTTTTAGAAGATGCCATTGGCCAGATAGATTATTATGATGCGTTTGCCAAAGAATTTGTGGCAAACAAAAAAATTCCTAAGCTTATTACAAACTACCTGCAGGCACAAAGCCGTGAAAAAATTCAAAGCCTGAATGAAATGCTGCATGAAAACAACTGGCTGGGTGATGATGCAGACCGTTTTGAGAAAATCAGGAAAAAACTGGGCGAAGCTGATTGGCAGGATGAAAAAGAAGATATAAAAAGCATACACCAGTTTTACATAACCGCCATTAATAAAATATTGGAATTTATTAATGAAAAAGATTTCCAGTTTACCAATGTAGAAAAAGACCTGCACGAATTCAGAAGAATGATACGCTGGCTGAGCATTTACCCACAGGCTTTAAGAGGATGCATTCAGTTAAGCAGCCCTAAAACGGCAGCGCCAAAATATCTTGCCAAATACTTAACCAAAGCAGTAAAAACTTCACCCTACAATGTTTTACCCGATGCCGGTGATCAAAAACATTTTTTACTTTTTGAAAAAAACCGCTTTTATGCCTTAAGCTGGCTTATTGGCGAACTTGGCAATTTAAAAGACAATGGCCTGAAGGTGGAAGTAATAAAAGAAGCGCTGCTGCAGACTTCTAAAATAAATGAAAAAGACGCCCTGGCCCAGGCCTACAAACTGGCAGGCCCAGGCCATATAACCATACAACAGATTTTAAATGCTTCAGAAAAAGTAAGCCAAACTTTTTGCAAAGAAAAAAATCTGGAAAGCCTGATAACCGGTGTAGCTGAGGTAAAAAAATAATCCCCACGACTTTATTTTACAAACAATTTGCGGGTTTGCTAAACTTGTTTATCTTTAATTTAATTTTAGACAAGACTAACTTATATTTTAGTATCATGATTAAATACATAGCACTCGCTATACTGCTTATTATATTTTCGAGGTACAGTTTTGCACAAGTTGAGAAAATTGATACCGACCGACCAGACCAGACAGAAAGTGCCGTTTTGGTTCCTAAAAAATGGTTACAATTTGAAATGGGATTTAGTAAACAAGAAAATAATGCAACCGAAAATGAATTTCAACATCCTACTCTTTTAAGCAAATACGGTATCAGTAAAAGAATTGAATTAAGATTAATTACAACCGTACAAACCAATACCGATTTCAGTAATCCGCTTGTAAAGCAAACCAACACGGGGCTTACACCTGTTGAAATAGGTGCAAAAATTTTCCTGTGGGAAGAAAAAAAATTACTCCCAAAAACTTCCCTGATATTTCATGTTGGAATCCCCAAACTAGCATCAACCTTTTACAAGGCTAATCACCTGGCACCCAATTTCAGGTTTACCATGCAGCATAGCCTTACCAAAAAAATTGGATTAGGCTATAATGTAGGTGCAGAATGGGATGGTGTGAATAAAGAAGCTAACTGGATATATACTTTTGCACCAGGCATTAATTTAAGCGAAAAATGGTACGGTTATATTGAGGCATTTGGTTTTATCAGCAAAATAAATGATCCAGAGCACAGCTTAGATGGCGGCATCGCTTATTACATCAACCCCAATTTTAAAATAGATCTTTCATCTGGCTTTGGTATTAGCAAAGCTGCGCCTGATTGGTACATTGCCGTTGGTGGCTCTATTCGTTTTAAAACCGGAAAATAGTTATTGTACCAGTTCTTTTACTTTATCAAACAGTTCTTTTCCTTCAATGTTGATAGCAACTATTTTACCTGTCTTATCTAATAAAAAATTAGTTGGCAAAGCATCTATATAATATTTTTCGGCAACTTTAGAAAGCCAGCCACCGGTGTCAATAACCTGTGTATAGGTTAGTTTATCTTTTCTGATAGCTTTCAACCAGAGCGGCTTATTTACGTCAAGTGAAACTGCGAACACTTCAAAGCCACTATCCTTATACTTCTTATACAATTTCTGAACATAAGGATTAGCCGCCCTGCAGGGGCCACACCAGCTTGCCCAAAAATCAATCAGCACCACTTTACCATTGAATGATGAAAGTT
>JAOAUI010000218.1:0-2522 GCA_030157685.1 Ferruginibacter sp.
ACCAGTAAATGCCGGTTGATGCGGTAAAATTTATTGGGTTGCAATTGTTCTTCCAGTTGCGAAAGGTTGGTCTCTAACAAGTGTTTGTTATTGCTGAAATCCACAGCATAACAGAGCTTGCCATCGGCATAACAAAAAGCAGTGGCTTCTGTTTTTATGTAGGTTAGTTGCTGCCCACGCTTTACCAGCAGGCGCTCTTTAAATTTTGTGCTGTTCATTTCCTGGAATGCCTTCAGGATCTTTTCAGAAAAATCATGTTCTTTTTTTACATACAGCTGCCGGTATTTTTCCACGGCCTTTATCAGTTCCTGTTCGTCAATGGGTTTCAGTAAATAATCAATGCTGTTTACTTTAAAAGCCTTTAAAGTGTATTGGTCAAAAGCAGTTGTAAAAATTACCGGGGTCTTTATCTGCACCTGCGAAAAAATATCAAAGCTTAAACCATCGGCAAGCTGTATATCCATAAAAATAAGGTCTGGCTGTGGCGATGATTGGAAATAATGCACAGCCGCCGCAACACTGTCAATTTTTGCTATAATATCAATCTCATCACCTACTCCCTGCAGCAATTTACCCAGCCGGTTGGCCGCAGGTGTTTCATCTTCTATGATTATTACCTTCATATTAATTTGCAATAATGCCGATTATACAGTTAATTATTTCAATGTTGTCCGCAATCGGCATAATACCATCTAAGGTTTTACGTAGCCCTTCAGACTACTTATAAAATCAAGATGGTATAAGCGGGATAGAGACTGTAAAGCTTTCACCGCTTTCTGTCACTTTCACTTCATCATTGCTGAACAGTTTATAGCGGTTACGTATATTATCCAAACCAATTCCCGTTGACTCAATCTGTTGATTTTTTATTTGCAGGTTATTGCTTACCAGCAGTTGTCCGTTTTCGGCAAACACTTTTATTTTCAGTGGCTTTGCCGATGAAACAATATTATGCTTGATAGCGTTTTCCATCAGCAGTTGCAGCGATAACGGTACAATTCTTTGCTGCATTTTTTCTTCAGGTACATCAATCTCAATATCCAGGTTATCACCAAATCTTGTTTTTAATAAAAAGCCATAAGCTCTTAAAACATCCAGCTCGTCTTTTAATGGAATAGTTTTTTCATCCTGCACTTCCAGTATATGGCGGTACACTTTCGACATCTGCTGCACAAACTCAATCGCCTGGTCGGGCGTATCCGGTATAATAGCAGTAAGCGTATTCAGGTTGTTAAACAGAAAGTGGGGATTAACCTGTGTTTTCAACGCATCCAGTTGAGCTTTCAAACTTTCTCTTTTCAATGTTTCTTTTTCTTCCACCGATTTTTTAAGCTCATTCATAAAGTAAATACTTTCATAAATGGCAATGATCATGATGGTGCAAAAAATGGCAGCTGAATTGGATTTGATGAGTGTATCTGTTTTAAAATGCCCGCCATAATTATCTGTAAAAACAAAATCATCCATTATCCAGCCAATCAGGTTGTTACCAATAATGGTAAATAGCAACATGCTTACCGACTGGTGCGTAAGCCGCTTACGTACATCTTTAAACAATGGGTATTTGGTACGGCTCCAGATCATGATAAACCGATCGCCGGCCCATAAAGGAATGGTGATGGCAAGGCAGGTTAAAAATTTATCCCAGCCAAAATAAGGTTGACTATCAAAGCGGCAACCCAAAAACACAATAGGCACAATAAAGCTCAAAACCGGGATGGTGAATAATATCAGCGGCCCGTCATTGAATCCTATTTTACAATTGGTTTGCCTCATATAGTAAAGATATAAAAACCCACAGGTATATCTGTGGGTTTATGTTGTGGTTTAACCTGGTTGTTAATTATTTTTCGCCACGGCTGTTGTAAGTTTCTACAGCATCCTTTAATTGTGCAATATCATTTTGTGCTGCCTTTGCTTTTTCAATGGCTGGGGCATAAGTTCCAAAACTATTGGCTACAACTGTGCTCAGCGTTTTTTTAGAAACCAGTTTCAACTGCTGGCTTTTGGTTTCGTAAATAAAATAATCGCCGGGTTTGCCTTCTGTGCCGCTCAGGAAAAACACTTCGTTTCCTATTTGAGTTGGTTTAGAAGAAGCATCGCTGACCTTTTGTAAAAAAGTAAGTTCGCCATTACAAACCACTTTAAAGAAATCGCCTTTCATACAATTGTAGTTTGTTTCACCAACAACAGCAGATGCAATATCTGCGCCGTTGTATTTCTTTTCTTTTCCACCGTTAATCAGCACCACCGATGCATCTTTACGGATATTGTCTTTAATAAACCCGGTTACAACGGTATTGTCGGGTAATACAACTTTTCCTGTGTTGAATCCTTTAGGAGCTTCGGTTTGGGCAGTAGCCTGCAAAACGAACAGGCTTACAATAAAAGCCGGTAATAGTTTTAAAATTTTCATGACTGTAGTTTTTAGTTTGATAAATATGTTAAGTGATCTGTTTCGGAACCCAATACTACCATGTATTTATAGCGGCTGCAATCAAAAAGGAGTGAGTTGCAGAAAA
>JAOAUI010000218.1:2622-4338 GCA_030157685.1 Ferruginibacter sp.
GCCCGGTTGATAATACGGTAAGAGTATCCTTTATCTTTGTTTTATGACATCACAATTTTTTACTTACGACAAGAATAAAGTTATACAGGCATTGCGTTATCATTTTATAACCCGCAGGGAAATAAAAGTGATGATGATATTGGTAAATGTATTTGCCATCCTTTCGGCAGGCTTGTTCTTTTTTAAAAAGATTTCGCCTTTTGCATTTTTAATAAGCTCGCTGTTGTGGTTTGCATTGATGATCATATTCTGGTTTGCAATGCCCTATATGGTTTACAGAAAAGCCGAAACTTTCAAGGATAGGTTCAGGGCTATTTTAGCCGATGATGTTTTTAGAATTGAAAATGACAGAGGCGGCAGAAGCTGGAACTGGAGCGAATTCAGCACCTGGCTGGAAAGTCCGCATTTTTATCACCTGTATTTTAACAGCCGCTCATTTTTTATTGTACCCAAAGATGCATTTGAAGGTGATGATGTGCATGAGGCGAGGAAGATATTTAAGGCTAAGATCGTTAAATCGTGAATCGTGATTGGTGAAACGTGAGTTGACAGAGCCTGCAGAGTGCAAAACTCACGACTCACTACTGACGACTCACGACTAAAGCTTCTTCTCCATCACATAATGTGGAATAGTTACCTCGGTAAATTTATCGCCAACAACTTTGTAACCCAGTTTTTCATAAAAGCCTACGGCAGTTTCCCGGGCATGCATGATCAGTTTTTTATAGCCTTTATCACGGGATATAAGTTCAGCAAAATTCATCATGCTGGCACCAATACCCTTGCCCTGCTGGTTGTTTTGCACGGCCATTTGCCTCAGCCTTAAACTGTTTTTATCTTCTTTGGTAAGCATACAGCAGGCCAGCATCTGGTCCTCATCAAAAGCCCCTATTAAAATATCCTCTTTTTCTTTTGCCAGCTCTTCAGGTGTCAAACTCAACCCCAGCGGCCTGCGCAAAATCTCATTGCGGAGATTCACCATTTGCTGATACTCCTTAGTGCCGTGGTCTATTTGTTTTAAGGCCATAACGGGATATTATTTTTAATGAAGGTTGAAGTTTTGGTTAAGGACGGGATAACAATATACAATTTTTTTGGGTATTGAATTCATGTAAAAAAACTGCCATTGATATTGTTTTGAATATTTTAAACACTTAATGGGGGTAATAAAAGGATTTTTAACAGCAAGTAATTTTTATACCCCAAAATGGTTATTTATCAAACAATATCTATTTCTTTGCAATTAGTGCAAAATGTATATTTTTGCAACCAATACAAACTAAATTTAATTATCATGTCAGACATTGCAACAAGAGTAAAGAAAATAATTGTTGACAAATTAGGAGTAGATGAAGCGGAGGTTACGCCAGAAGCTTCTTTTACCAACGATTTAGGTGCCGATAGCCTGGACACCGTAGAACTTATTATGGAATTTGAAAAGGAATTCAACATTTCTATTCCGGATGAGCAGGCTGAGACCATCACTACTGTAGGTCAGGCCAATGCTTACTTAGAGGAGCATGCTAAGTAATTAACTTAACTATCACAGGCAAATTTTATGGAATTAAAACGGGTTGTAGTTACCGGATTGGGAGCACTGACTCCATTAGGCAAAACTGTTGAAGCGTATTGGCAGGGTTTGGCTGAAGGGGTAAGTGGTTGTGATTTTATCAAACAATTCGACTGCAGCAAGTTTAAAACCAGGTTTGCCTGTGA
>JAOAUI010000219.1 GCA_030157685.1 Ferruginibacter sp.
GCACCGGAATGTTTTATCACATTGTTCACACATTCCTGTATCACCCGGTATAAAACGGTTTCGGTATTACTGTCAAGCCGCTCCTGCAGCCCTTCTGTATGCAGGTTTATTTTGATGATGCGGTTGTCTATCTTATCCAGGAATTCCTTTACAGCATTGGCCAGTCCGCTTTTCAGCAAAGCATTGGGCATCATCTGGTGACTCACGCTTCTTATCTCTTTGCAGCTTTCATCTACCAGGCCAATCAGTTTTTCAAAAGTTATTTTCTGGGCTTCATCCTTAAACTCAATATCATTTTCAAAAGCCGATAAATTCATTTTTGCTGCACTCATCATCTGGCCCACACCATCATGCAGTTCGGCAGCAATTCGTTTACGTTCATTTTCCTCTGCATTAATAATGGCCCTGGTTGCCAGGTCCTGTTGTTTCATCACTTCGGCCTGCAAATGCATCCTGTTTTGTATCTGCCTTTTATAGTAAAAACTGAAACCTGCAAAAACCATCAGTACGGTAACAGCTATTAATCCCCAAAGCAGGTAATTTTTTTTAGTGATCTCAGCATCCTGTAATTTTAACTGCTGTTCTTTTTTTTCTGTTTGATATTTAGCATTCAGCTGTTCTATCTGTTTCATTTTATTGCCCGAGTAAATAGAATCTTTAAGCTGGGTTTGCTTTTTATAATAATCAAGCGATAAAGCAAAATCACCTTTTTTTTCTGCAATAATTGCAAGTTCCCTGTAGTTAGATAACATCAGGTCTGCAAAATTCATCTTTGTGGCTATGGCGTTACTCAGGTTGTATTGCTCGATGGCTTTTGAATAAGATATCATTTCCTTGTACATGTACCCCAGATCGCCATGGCTCAGTGCAATTGAAAAAGTATCTTTTAATTTTTTACGCAACTCCAAAGATTTAATTAAATAATCTTCGGCCTCAGTAAATTTTTTCTGGATGGTGTAAACTCCTCCTAAAAAATTATAACTGTATGCAATGCCCACATCATCTTTCAGTTTTTCCCGAATGGCAAGCGAGCTTTTATACCTGTTTATCGCTTCAGTAAAATCTTCCTTGTACTCAAACACCACGCCTGACTCATTCAGGATAGTTGCCATTTCACTTTCGTTATTCAGCTTTTTATAAATTTCATAGGCCTCATTATACATCTGCAGAGAACGGTCAAGATCCCTGGTTTTGCGGTACAGTTTCCCCAATTCATTTAAAACACCCGCTTTTACAGAAAGATCTTTAACCTTATTTGCAATCTCCAGCGACTTATAATAATACACTGCCGCACTATCATAAGCACCTTTAAAATACCAGGAAAGGCCTAAATATTTTTTCAATTCGCTTACTGACGCATCGTCCTTTAATTTTTCAGCCAGAGCAGCCCCTGCAATTGCTGTTTCCTGGCATGCATCAAAATCCTTAAAGATCAAAGCGTTTGCAAGTGCCTTATAGGCATTTATTTTTTTAGTATTATCTGCATTGAATCTTATGATGAATCGCAAACTGTCAATACTGGCAGTTTGTGCAGGCACAGCCATTGCTATGCCAAGTAAAAAAATGATCAGTAATGTTTTTTTGAATTGATACATGCAGGTTTTCATTTAAGATAAGCCAAGTACATCCTTCATGCTGAAAATGCCTTTTTTATTGCAGATATATTCGGCAGCTAAAACCGCTCCCAATGCAAACCCATTGCGGTTGTGTGCTGTGTGTATGATCTCAATATCATCAATGGCAGAGCTGTAGGTAATGCTGTGTGTGCCCGGTGCAGGGTCTTCCCGTTTGCTGATGATGGGTAGTGCTTCCGGGTCGGTTGTTTCATCATTCACCCATTTTTTTTTCGCCGGTATTTCCTGTAAGATCTGTTCAGCCAAAGTAATGGCTGTACCGCTTGGTGCATCTTTTTTTTGCGTGTGATGAATTTCCTGCATGCTGATGGCATATTCGTTATGCCCGTTCATCAATTGCGCCAGTTTTTTATTTACTTCAAAAAAAATGTTTACACCCACGCTGAAATTACTGGCATATAAAAAACTGCCGTTTTTTTCTTTGCAAAAATTTGCTACTTCGGTCCAGTCTGCTAACCAACCGGTACTGCCGCTTACAACCGGAATACCGGCATCAAGGCATGTAAGAATATTCTCTTTGGCGCTGTGCGGCCCGGTAAATTCTATGGCCACATCGCATTGCTGCAGATTTTCTTTTGTAAAATCTCCCATGCTGTCAATATCTATTTTTAAATCAGCCGTATGGCCTCTTTCAAGTGCTATTACTTCAATGGTTTTACCCATTTTTCCATAACCGATGAGGGCTATTTTCATTGTAAAAATTAAAAGGGTAATAAATACTTTCCTGAAAAATGAAGATAATTATTTTGAACGGTTTTTTCCGATGTTGAGCACAATACTTATGCCGTTGGTGTTGGCAAGCTGGCTGTAACCGGGCTTTATCTGCAGGCTAAGGTCATCACTTACATCAAAAGTTTTAAGATGTGCGTCAACAGTAGCATCAACCACATTCAGCCCCCAGAAAAGAATAAAAAATAAAACCGTGTAATCAACATTCTGACGAACCTGGTTTCTGAAAGTTCTTATTCTGTCCGGTTGATCTTTTACAGAAAAATAGGGCTGAGGAATCTGAGAATCGTTGGAAGGATCACCGTCAATGGCATTGATATAGGCATTCTTAGCTTCGTTGTATTGTTTTACATTTCTAAAAAAAATGTAAGTGGTTGTTCCTAAAGCTGCATACACCACCGGAATTTTCCAGTATTTTTTATTGGTTGCCTGCCCCCAGCCGGGTAGTATGGCAGAGCGGTAGGTAGCGATGCGTGGGTTATATGCTTTTGCAGGATCGGGTTTAGAGAAAATTCTGGTGTTGCGTTTTTTGGTGCTGTCAGTTTTTTGAGCAAAAAGATTGCTGCATACAAAAAGCGAACAAATAGAAACGATAAGTGTAAAAGCTTTAAACATTAAGATACGTTGATATTAAATTTATCAAGCAATGCATTTAATTCTTCAACAGAGTAGTACTCAAATAAAATACTTCCGCTGCCTTTTTTGCCGTGTTTCATTTTTACACGTGTATTAAAGTTTGATGCTAAATTATCTTCTATCTTTTTAAAATTGGCTGGCAGCGATGCTTTTACAGCAACTTTAACAGCCGGTGTATATTGTTTTCTTACCAGTTCTTCAGTTTGCCTTACGGATAGGCCACTCTTTTTTATCTCATTAAAAATGTATAATTGTTTATCAACCACATCAACATTTATCAATGCCCTTGCATGCCCCATGGTGATTATACCTGTACGTACTGCTACCTGAATATCTGGCGGTAATTTCAGCAGGCGAATATAATTGGTTACAGTGCTTCTTTCTTTACCCATCCTTTCGGCTACCTGTTCCTGTGTATATTCCAGTTCATCCATCAGGCGCTTATAACTTAATGCAATTTCAATAGCATTCAGGTCTTTACGCTGCAGGTTTTCCAAAAGCGATAACTCCAGCAACTGTGTATCATTTGCCTGGCGTACATACACCGGCACATCTTTTAAACCTGCTATTTTTGAAGCCCTGAAACGTCGTTCACCCGCAATAAGCCTGTATTTGCCGCTGGGCAGTTTTGATACTGTAAGCGGCTGAATAATATCGTGCATTTTGATGGATGCAGCCAGTTCGTTCAAATCAGCTTCATCAAAATCGTGACGGGGCTGTTTGGGATTTACTTCAATCTGGTTAAGCGGAATGCGGAAGGATACTGAAGCCTGTTCCACCACTTCGGGTTTTAAATTTCCGGCAGTGTTTTTCAGATCGGCATCAATGTTCTGTAATAAACTTCTTATTCCTTTTCCTAAAGCGTCTTTTTTATTTGGCGTGTTCATAATTCAATGCTTGATTTGGTGATTTGATGATCAGGCGATTTGATGATTTCTTACATTTCTGGACTACATCATCAAATCAGCAAATTTTCAAATCAATTAATTATTCTCTCTTCTTCTTTTATTTTGGTCATATTGTTTTTCTGCAAAATTTCTTTGGCGAGGTTAAGGTAGTTTACAGCTCCCTTACTGTCGGCATCGTACAATATTACCGGTTTCCCAAAGCTTGGTGCTTCGCTCAGTCTTGTGTTGCGATGAATGATGCTGCTGAAAACAATATCTTCAAAATGGCGGCGCACTTCACTTACCACCTGGTTGCAAAGGCGCAGGCGGCCATCGTACATCGTCATCAATATTCCTTCTATTTTCAGATCTGTATTTAGCCTGTTTTGTACAATTTTGATGGTGTTTAATAATTTACCCAGGCCTTCCAGGGCA
>JAOAUI010000220.1 GCA_030157685.1 Ferruginibacter sp.
GAGAGTGGCTGGTTATTGAAGCCGATGAAAGCGATGGCAGCATTGTGCAATACGAGCCCGAAATTGGTTTGTTATTGAATGTAGATAAAGACCACCAGGAGATTGATGAACTCATGAGCATCTTCACCACATTTAAAAACAACAGTAAAATTTTCATTGTCAATCAATCCAATACTTTAGCCAAACAACTTTCGCAAAATATTAAACAGGATTTTTCTTCATATGAAAATTCCGGTGCCGGTTACATTGCTACCGATTTTAAGCAGGAAGGATTCAGTATCCAATTCACGATTCACAACTCACCGTTCACGATAAACTCCATAGGCAAACACAACATGGAAAATGCATTAGCCGCCGTTGCTGTTGCCAATCAGATTGGTGTTGATCTTGAAACCTGTGCATCTTCCTTAAAAAACTATGAAGGCATTTACCGCCGTAACCAGGTGCTGGGCAATAAAAACGGTATTTGGGTAATTGATGATTATGCACACAACCCGGTAAAATGCGCTGCGGCAATTATGGCCTGTCAGCCGGTGGCCAATAAAGTAGTGGCCTGGTTTCAGCCGCATGGCTATGGACCTACCAGGTTTTTGCGTGCCGATTTTGTAAAAGAAATTGCTGCTGCTTTAAGGCCGCAGGATGAAATATGGATGAGTGAAATATTTTATGCCGGAGGTACTGCTGTAAAAGACATCAGCGCCAATGATTTAATAAATGATATTAAAGCCCTGGGCAAAAATGCATTCTTTGTAGAAGACCGAAACCTGTTTGTAGAAACTGCCAGGCCACATCTTTCTGGTAATTCTGTATTACTTTTAATGGGGGCAAGAGACCCGGGGCTGGAAGCATTCAGCAGGTCTGTTTTTGAATCACTCTAAATAAAATATCATGAAAATTATTTTAAGTGCAACACTCATTTTTTTACAACTGACTTCGTTTGCACAAAACAATTCAATAACCAATGCAGAGTTTAAAGCACTGGTAGGCAGTTGGACAGGAACAACCGTTAATACGGTATCTGGCGGCACAGTTAACCAGATTACGCTTTCAGTAGCGCTGGAAGTGGTTGATCTGAAAGATTCACTACAGTTTAATTTTACTTATACAGAACCTGGCGGTAAACAAACCACAGAAACTAATTTCCTGTATGTGTACAACAACAGCAGCAAACTCAGTTTCGACAGTGCCCAGTTTGATATTGCAGAAATACGCAGAAGAGGTGTACGGCTGACCATTTATGCCGAAAGAGAAGGTTATGAAAATTATAAGCCGGTAGATTTCCAGGATATCTTCATCATCGGGCCCGGAATACTCAACATTACAAAAGGTGTAAGGTCGGGCGATGCGGTTGATTTTGCTATCCGCAAGAGATTATCACTTACAAAAAAATAATTTAACAGCAAGTATGTCTTCAATATTAATACAACATATCAAACAACTGGTAAACACCCGTGAAGAAACAACCCTTCTTCGGGGCACTGCATTGGCAGCGTTGCCTGTTATAGAAGATGCATTTGTTTTAATAGATGACGGTATCATTGCAGATTACGGCCACATGTACGAACTGGAATTAAAAGTTCCACAGTTACCCAAATACATTATTGATGCCGATGGCCAGTTTGTCTTACCCACCTGGTGCGATAGCCACACACACCTTGTTTTTGCCAAAACACGTGAAGAAGAATTTATTGATAAGATAAAAGGTATCAGTTATGCAGAAATAGCAGCCAAAGGAGGCGGCATCTTAAACTCTGCCAATAAATTAAACGAGGCCAGCGAAGATGATTTATTTATCAGCGCATGGAAAAGGCTTGAAGAGGTTAGCAAACTGGGCACCGGTACTATCGAAATTAAAAGTGGCTATGGATTGACCGTAGAAGGAGAGTTGAAGATGCTGCGGGTGATAAAAAAACTCAAAGAAAAATCAAGCCTTTCTATTAAATCAACCTTCCTTGGCGCACATACTTATCCTGTTGCTTATAAAGAAAATCACCAGGGATATATTGATAGCATCATCAAGGAAATGCTGCCTGTAATTGCTGCGGAAAAGCTGGCCGATTATATTGATTGCTTCTGCGAAACCGGTTTCTTTTCGCCAGAAGAAATGGAAACCGTCTGCAAAGCAGGTATGAGTTATGGATTAAAACCCAAGCTGCATGTTAACCAGTTAAACAGCATTGGTGGCATTGAATCTGCCATAAAATTAAATGCCTTATCTGTTGATCATCTGGAGACTATGACTGATGCTGATGTTAAATTATTAAGCAGCTCCAATACCATCGGAACGCTTTTACCAACCGCTGCTTTCTTCTTAAGAATGCAATATCAACCGGCCAGGCAGTTGATTGATGCCGGTTGCGCCATTGCCCTGGCCAGCGATTATAACCCCGGCTCATCGCCCAGTGGTAATATGAATTTTGTAATTGCTTTAAGCTGTATACAAATGAAAATGTTGCCCGAAGAAGCCATCAACGCAGCCACCATAAATGGTGCTTATGCTATGGAATTGCAGAACGAACTCGGCAGTATAACCATTGGCAAAAAAGCCAATCTTATTTTTACAAAACCTATTCCTTCGCTTGCTTACCTGCCGTATGCTTTCGGAAATAACCTGGTAGATAAGGTGATGATTAATGGACAGTTTATTTAAATGAAATAGTATGCAACGTTTTTTTATTATGCTGCTCTGTCTTTTCTTTTGCCTTGGCACTTTTGCCCAGGCCGACAGTACTGCCTGTTTGAATTATAAGAAAGGATATTTTTCTTACACCGATTCGGTGGGTAACACTGTTTTAGTTCACCGGCGCAAAAATTACCAGTACGATAAAAATACGGTTACAAAAGTAAGAACACAGTTCAGGTTAAACTGGGCAGGTAATTGTTCATACCAGATCACTCAGGCAATTACCAACAGCAAAGCTGCCCGTAAACATAAAAACAGCAGTACAATAGTGGTTATTGCTAAAGCCGACGGGGATAATGGTTACACATATACCTGCGAATGCAAGGATGGTACAAAAATTAAAAGCGGCTATATGAAAAAGCTAAGTAAACAGCAATACTATGATCTTTTTTAAAGTACAAATGCCGGGATTAGAAAAAACCGGCATTTGATTTTTAACTGTATGTATTAGCCTAAAATACTTTGAACCTTTCGTAGCTCAGCCTGTCAAGCATTTCCCGGTCATCGGGATGAGCAATATCTATCAGCAACTTTGCACGCTGCCTTAAATTTCTTCCAAATAAATAAGCAACACCATATTCGGTAACTACATAATGTACATGTCCACGGGTGGTAACAACACCGGCACCTTCTTTTAAATAAGGTACAATCCTGGGCATACCGTGTTTAGTGCGACTGGTTAATGCAATGATGGGTTTACCACCTTTGCTGAGTGCAGCCCCACGAATAAAATCCATTTGTCCGCCAATACCGCTGTATTGCAGGGTGCCAATACTGTCGCTGCAAACCTGCCCGGTAAGGTCTACTTCAATAGCGCTGTTAATAGCTACCACTTTGGGGTTTCGTTGTATCACCTGCGGACTGTTCACATAATCAATATCCAGAAAAACAACCGAAGGATTATCATCTACATAGTTGTATAATTTTTTTGTGCCCAGCGCAAAACTGGTTACGCTTTTATTGGGGTGTATCTTTTTTTTTCGGTTGTTGATCACATCGCTTTCTATCAGGCTAATCACACCATCGCTCATCATCTCGGTATGCACACCCAGGTTTTTATGGTTACCCAGCAGGCTCAGTACCGCATCAGGAATGGTACCAATACCCATTTGCAGGGTACTGCCATCATCAATCATTTCGGCAATGAATTTGCCTATCTTCAGTTCATTTTCTCCCACTTTGCTGCTGTAACTTTCTTCCGGCAGTTCAGCATCATGAAAAACCATTTTATCAAACCTGTCGGTATGTATCATACCATCGCCATGTGTACGGGGCATTTTAGGATTAACCAGGGCAATAAGCTGTTTAGCAGAGTCAACTGCCGAACGGGCAATATCCACCGATACACCCAGCGATACATAACCCTGTTTATCGGGTGGCGATACCTGCACAATGGCCGTATCGATCGGCAGGATGTCATTCTTAAAAAGATCGGGTATGTCACTTAAAAACACAGGTACAAAATCAGCACGCCCATCAGCCACGGCATCACGTATAGGCGACGATACAAATAAGGAATTGAGATGAAAACTATCCTGGTATTCGGCTTTTGCAATTTCTATATCACCTTTCAGTGTTATAGAAACCAGCTCTACATTTTTCAGCCGGTCTTTTTCATTAGCCAGTTCATTCAGCA
>JAOAUI010000221.1 GCA_030157685.1 Ferruginibacter sp.
GCACACCTACATTCAAACGTATTTATGGCGACTGGACCAAACCCACTGTTAGCGGCTGGAAAAATGTGTTGTTGGAAAATGCCATCACACCCATTCAGCAATACAGTTATACCAGCGGCAAAAACAGCAGCGATAGCGCTTTAATTATTGATGCCATGGATATTTTATATTCGGGCAAGGTGGATGGTTTCTGCATCATCAGCAGCGACAGTGATTTTACAAGGCTTGCAACAAGATTAAGAGAAGCCGGTATGAAAGTGTTTGGCATTGGCCAAAAGAAAACACCCAACCCGTTTATTGTAGCCTGCGATAAATTCATTTACATGGAGATCATCCCGGTATTTGGCGCAGAAGCCGAAGAGGTAAACCCGGCTAAAACAAAATCAAGCAAACCTGCTGCTCCAAAGCCTGCGGTTGATAAACTGAATAAAGAAACATTGAAATTAATTGCACATACAATTAATGATCTGGCTGATGAAAACGGCTGGGCATTTTTGGGAGATGTAGGAAACCTGATCTTAAAAAAGCAACCAAATTTTGATCCAAGGAATTATGGTTTTCAAAAATTAACGCCTTTAATAAAATCGGCTCCGCAATTTGAAATTGATAAGAGGGAGACAGATAAGGCGGGGATAAAATTGGTGTTTATCAGGAATAAGGAATCTTAATCGTGAGTGGTGAATCGTCAGCCGTCAGTAATACACATGGAATAGTTACATGCTGTTTCTCAACAAAGGCCATACTCACGTTTCACTATTCACCACTCACGTTTTCACGCTTCTCACGGCTCCCGCTATACAGCTCATACTCAAACAACCTGCAATCAATCTTGCTGGTATAAAATTCAATCCTCCGGCCTGGTTTTAATCCTATCTTTTTGCCAAGTTCTAAATTTCCTGTAAAAATATAGCCAAAATATCCCTTGCATTTCTTTTTTAAAAAATCGCCCATGCGTTTGTAGGTAATTTCAAGTTCAGCTTCCACCCCAAGCCTGTCGCCATATTCGGGGTTAAAATAAATAACACCATTTTCTTCTTCGGGAATATTTGTTTCTTCAAAATCGCAAACAGCAAATTCAATAAACTCTTCCACACCGGCAATTCCGGCATTTACTGTTGAAATATTTACAGCATCTTCGCTGATATCTGTTGCAATTATTTTTAATCCCGGCACATCAATAACCTGTTGCTCCAGTTTTCTAAATTCAACATTGTACATGTCTTCTGTATAACCAGCCAGGTGCATAAAGGCATAATTAAAACGCAGCAGTCCCGGTTTGCGGTTGGTGGCCAGCAAAGCTGCTTCAATAGCAACGGTACCAGAGCCACACATTGGGTTTACAAATACAGATGTACGATCCCATTTGGTGGCCAACAATGTGGCAGCAGCCAACGATTCCAGCATGGGTGCCTTACCGGGAATTTTTCTATATCCGTGTTTGGATAAGGTTTCGCCACTGGTATCAATAAAAATTTCGGCCAGCGATTCTTTCCAGTATAAATGAATAACCGTCTTGTCAAGTTCAGGACCCGAGTTGGGGCGTTCGCCGGTTTTGTTTCTAAACCGGTCAACAATCGCATCTTTCACTTTCACATTCGCAAATAAAGAATTGTTGATGGTATCATTGCTCACATTACTGCTAATGGAAAAATAGCCATCCACCGTCAACACATCTTCCCATGGAAAATCGAGCAGTGTTTTGTACAGGTCATCGGCATTATCAGCCTTAAATTCCTGTAAAGAAAATAATACCTGGCTGGCGCAGCGCAAATTTAAATTCAGCTTTATGCAATCCTGCAAAGTACCCTTCAGCTCTACACCGGTTTTAAAAACACGTTCGGGTTTAAAACCCAGGGCCGCTACTTCTAACTGTAGCCAGGGCGATAAGCGGTTACTGCAGGTAATGATAATGCGGCTGGTTGTTTCAAAAATTTGCATCTGCAAACTTAGTTTAAATAGAACACAGATGACACAGATTGAACGGATTTGCACTGATTAGATCCGTTTTGATCAGCCATATCCGTGTAGTCCGTGTTCTATCCTTCGCATCAAAACTCCAAACTCTGCTTTATATTTGCACCATGCTAACAATCAGTAACCGCGGCATGCAAATGCCTGCATCTCCCATTCGTAAATTGGTTCCTTATGCAGAAGCTGCAAAAAAAAGAGGAACCAAAGTGTATCATTTAAACATCGGCCAGCCCGATATTGAAACGCCTCCCCAATGCCTGGATGCTGTACGCCATTCTGATTTTAAAGTGCTGGAATACAGCCATAGCGCTGGTAATGAGAGTTACCGCAGAAAATTAGTGCAGTATTATAAAACGGTTGGTATTGATGTAACGCATGAGCAGATCATCATTACAACCGGCGGCAGCGAAGCCATCATTTTTGGTTTTATGGCCTGTATGGATGCCGGTGATGAAGTGATAATACCCGAACCATTTTATGCAAACTACAACGGTTTTGCCGTGGAAGCCGGTGTTATTGTAAAGCCAATAACCTCATCAATAGAAACGGGTTTTGCTTTGCCAGCCATTGAAGATTTTGAAAAATCCATCACCCCAAAAACCAAAGCAATCGTAATCTGCAATCCCAATAATCCCACCGGTTATTTGTACAGTGCAGCCGAAATGGAAATTTTAAAACAACTCATTACCAAATACAACCTGTATTTATTCGCCGATGAAGCTTACCGTGAATTTTGTTACGAAGGTACCCATACCAGTGCCATGCATTTAACAGGTGTTGATGATAACGTTGTTTTAATGGATACCATCAGCAAGCGTTACAGCGCCTGTGGTGGCCGCATTGGCGCCTTTGTTACCAAAAACAAAGCCTTGCTGGATGCTACGATGAAATTGGCGCAGGCAAGATTAAGTCCGCCTTCCTTTGCACAAATTTTAGGCGAAGCAGCCGTTGATTTGCCTGCCGATTATTTTAACGGTACCAGGGCCGAATATAAACTTCGCAGAGATACAATCGTAAACAGATTAAATGCTATCCCCGGTGTTTTTTGCCCTAACCCCGGCGGTGCCTTTTATGCCATGGCTAAATTACCCATTGATGATTCGGATAAATTTTGCCAGTGGTTGCTTGAATCTTTTTCGTATGAAGGCCAGACCGTAATGCTTGCACCGGCTACAGGTTTTTACAGCACACCCGGCCTGGGCAAACAGGAAGTACGTTTGGCTTATGTGATAAATGTAAATGCCATTAATGCGGCAATGGATTGTTTGGAAAAAGCATTGGAGGAATATCCGGGAAGGCAATAAAATATTTTTAATGAAGAAGATTTTTCTTTTCCTGTGACTTTTGCCTTTATGGTTTTAGCTTCTTTTTTTCTTTGGCTTTGTTGCAACAGTTTTTGGCTGGGGTTCCATTGCAATACTTATAGCCTGCGATTGATTTACCAGGCTTATTTTCCTGTCTTTATAACCTTTAAACTGTATGTGCAGTGAATCAGCAGGCGAAGCCAGAATAACCACATTCCCACTTTGGCTGGTTTTTAAAATTTCACCGGTTGATTTAATTTTTATTGAAGCGCCGATGATCGGATTTCCATTTCTTGAATCTAATACCATAACAGCATAGTAAGTTTGTGCATGAAGCAAAAAACTGCTCAATACCAGGCTAGTCATCAGTATCAATTTTCTCATAGAAATTTTAGTTCCTTTTTTTATTATAGTAAAACAATTTTTGCTTTAGTTTATCTTAAATGAGCTTTTAAAAATGCAACTGTTTTATTCATTGCATCATCAGTATTAGTGTTGTTAAAACCATGCCCGTCTAAAAGATATTCATAGTATTCATTGGGCACACCCAGTGTATTTAATCTTGCCCTTAACTGCTGGCTTTGATACAATGGAACAATCACATCAATGGTTCCATGAAAAATAATGGTAGGTTTTGTTTGTGCTGTTGCTACTGAATACGGGCTGCGGGAATCATATAAAGGCACATCCCAGGGTGCGCCATTATACTGGATAAGCAGATCGCTAATGGCCCTTCCCATGAAAATATTATAGGTATTATACCAGCTCCAGTCGCTTAATTTGGCAGGTCCAAAAAAATCGGCAACAGCCCGTACATAGCCATTTGTATTGTGTGCGTAGGTATACAACATAGCAAGATGTGCGCCTGCACTGGCACCTACCATAGTTAAGGTATCAGACACAACAAAACTGCTTTTGTTATTTACCATCATGTTTACAGCAGCTGTTACGTCGCTCATGATTTGGGTATGATGAATATTATTTGGATTGCTGGCCAGCCGGTAATTGATATTGGCAATGGCAGCTTCGGGCCATTTTG